>JAFATL010000451.1 GCA_019243975.1 Actinomycetota bacterium
GTCGACGGGTCCGCTGCGATCGCAGCGAACACGACCGCAGGGGGCGCGTGCACCTCGGCCTCGAAGTCGAAGGAGTTCGGTGCCTCCTTCAGGAACTCGAGGCCCACCGCTCGCAACTGGTTGGTCACGCCGGCAGCATAGGCACCCCATTGTGCAACAGATCGACAGAAGTGTCGCAGTGTGGCACACTGGCGGGGATGCCTCGCGCGGCCGTGGCGCCGGTGCTTCCTCTCCCCGAACTGTCGGCCGCGCTGCCGCCGCCGCCGGCCGCCGAGCTCGATCCCTACCTCGACGCGGCGGCCGACTGCTTCGCCCGCCACGGCATCCGGCGCACGTCGGTCCAGGATGTCGCCCGCCAACTCGGCGTGAACCGGGCGACGGTCTACCGCCAGGTCGGCACGACCGAGCAGATGGTGCGCTTGCTGATGGCGCGCGAGTTGCACGAGCTCGTCGAGTTCCTGCCCACGCAGCTGAAGACCAACGACGGGCCTGAGGTCGTCGTCGAACTGATGGCGACCGTCGTCGAGTACGCCAGCGGTCATCGGGTGATCGTGAAGGTCCTCAACGACGAGCCCGAGCTCATCGGGCCCTTCCTCGTGTCCGACCTGCCCCAGGTGATCACGCGGGTCGCCGCCCAGATCACGCCGCTGCTCAAGTTCGCCATGCGGGCGGGCGTGATCGCCGAACGCGACGCCCGCACCACCGCCGAGTGGTTGGTGCGCACCGCATTCACGCTCGTGCTGGCGCCGCCACCCGGCGACCTGCGCGCCTTTCTTGCCGAACTCTTGCTGCCCGCCCTGTCCCCCACCTAGGAGACTCGATGACCGACGTCGCTCCGGCAACCGCCCCACGGGAAACATCGATCGACCTGGGGCGGTTGGCGCCGGGCGACGCGGCCCGCCTCCTGGAGATCGTGTGGACGCTGGCCAGCAACGGCCTGCTGGTGGTGGCGCGCCGCAACCGCCGCCTGGTGATCGCGCCGCAGCGCCAAGCCCCCAAGGCACTCGCGGTGGCCCTGCGCCGCAGCTTCGCCCAGCTGGGCCCGACGTTCGTGAAGTTCGGCCAAGTAGTGGCGTCGAGTCCGGGGCTGTTCCCTCGCTTCCTTGCCGACGAGTTCCGCCGCCTGCTCGACGACGTGCCGCCCGAACCGGCCGACCGCATTCGCCGCACCCTGCAGCGCGAGTTGGGCGGCCCGGTCGAGGCGCTGTTCGCGTCGTTCGACGACACGCCGATCGCGGCGGCGTCCGTCGCCCAGGTGCACCGGGCCACGTTGAAGGACGGCACCGAGGTGGCGGTGAAGGTGCGGCGCCCGCACCTCCGCCGCCGGGCCGAGCGCGACCTGCGGCTCATGCGCATGCTGGCCCTCGTCCTGGAGCGGATGGGCGCGATCGGCCAAGCCGTCAACCCCGTCGCCGTCGTCGACGACTTCGCCGACACCCTCCGGCTCGAGCTCGACCTGCGGGTGGAGGCGACGTCGATGGGCGAGTTCGCCGCCAACCTCGGCACCTTCGAGGGCCGCGACCTCATCGTGGTGCCGCGCGCCATCGGCTCGATGGTCACCGAACGCGTGCTGGTGATGACCTACATCACCGGCACACCGGTGGACGACGCCGACACCCTGCTCGCCGCCGACCACGACATCATCGGCATGGTCCGCGCCGCGGTGCGGGCGTGGGTCGAGGGCGCCTTGGAGCACGGCCTGTTCCACGGCGACGTGCACGCCGGCAACCTGTTCATCACGCCCGCCGGGCACGTCGCGTTCCTCGACTTCGGCATCATGGGCCGCCTCGACCCCCGCACCCGCGGCGTGCTCAAGCGGGCCCTGCCCGCGGTGCTCATCGACGGCGACTACCGCGCCGTGGTGCAGGCCATCTTCGACCTGGGCGCCGCCGACGAGATCGTCGACATCGACGCCGCCACCGAAGACGTGCGCGCCGTGCTCGAACCGCTCGCCACCGTGAAGCTCGGCGACCTCAGCTACGGCGAGGTGTTGCAGAGCGTGCTGACGGTCGCCACCCGTTACCGCGTGAAGCTACCGCGCGAGCTGGTGCTCATCGTCAAGCAGCTTCTCTACTTCGAGCGCTACGCCCTGGCCCTGGCGCCCGACTACCCGTTGTTGGCCGACCCCTACATCCTCCAGCAGTTCCTCGGCTCGCGGTCGATCGAGGTCGTGCGTCCCGACATCCGCACCCGGCCCGTCACCCGTGCCTTCGACGAGCCTTCACCGGGTCTCGCCGTCGCCCGCGCGTCCGACGTGGCGTTCAGCTGGGTCTACGACGGCGCCCGCCACGACCTCACCAAGCTGTACGAGAAGGCCAAGCGCTCGCAATGGAACGCCACCACCGACATCGACTGGTCGATCGACGTCGACCCGCTCGCTACCGACGGGATGACGGCGTACCTGCCGTTGCTGGCGTCGGATGCGTTCGGCCGGTTCACCGAAGCGGAGCAGGCCAACGCCGCCCACCACTTCAACGCGTGGATCACCAGCCAGTTCATGCACGGTGAGCAGGGCGCGCTGCTGGCCACGGCCAAGCTGGTCGAAGAGGTGCCTTCGACCGAAGCCAAGTTCTACGGCGCGACACAGGTCGTCGACGAGGCCCGTCATGTCGAGGCCTACTCGCGGTACCTCGCCGAGAAGCTGGAGATGACCTACCCGGTCAACCCCAACCTGCGCGAGCTGCTGGAGTTGATCGTCGCCGACTCGCGGTGGGACGTGACGTATCTCGGCATGCAGATCGTCGTCGAGGGCATCGCCCTGGCTGCGTTCGGGATGATCCACCAGTTCTCCACCGAACCGCTGATCAAGCAGATCAC
>JAFATL010000493.1 GCA_019243975.1 Actinomycetota bacterium
CCGGGGACGTTGCCATCGTGGCCGACCGTCCGGTGGTCGCCGATCTGGGCGAGCCAGAAGGCGAGCCCCATGCCCGGGAACCCGGGGTGCACGGAGAACTGCGGCGACATCATCTCGTGCAAGGTCTCGGCTCTCAGTACGTCGGGCGCGGTGGCGCCGCCGCTGATGAGCCACTCGGCGTACCGGGCCATGTCGGCCCCTGACGACAGCACCGAGCCAGGTCCGAGAAAGGTGAGCTCGTAGTCCTTGACCGTGCGGAGGCGGCCGAGGATCCAGTGGCTCCCGGTGGCGAGGCGCGCGGCCAGATCGTCGTTGCGGAGGTAGCTCGTGCTGCCCATTCGGAGTGGGCCAAACAGACGCGCCTGCATGTGCTGGGCGAACGGTTCGCCGGTGACGTCTTCCACCACCTGCCCGAGCGTGGCGAAGGCGTGGTTGGCATAGGCCCACTTCGAACCGGCCGCCACCTCCGGGCGCAGGGTGCCGCGGTAGATGTCGCTCAACACGACTGGATCACTCCCGGGCGGGCCGATGCCGAACTGTCGGCGGCTCAGCAGCGCACCGAGACGGGGGAGCTCGCCGATGCCGGACGTGTGCGTCAGGAGATGCCGGATGGTGACAGGCGCGCCGCCGACCGGGAGTTCGACGGTGAACGACTTGAGGTGACGGTTCACCGGCTCGTCGAGCTCCAGCCGGCCTTCGTCGCGAAGCTGCATGATGGCGACGGCCGTTATCGTCTTCGAGATCGACGCGATGCGGAACACGGTGTCAGGTGCGACGGCCCGGCCCGACGACGGATCGGCGCACCCGATGCACTCGAGCTCCGGCGGCTGCCCGGGTTGCACGACGGCGACGGCCCCGCCGACCATGCCGTAGCGACGCATCCCGTCGACGACCACCGACCGAACGTCGCTCATGCGGCGGACCCTGCTCTCAGCGTGCCGGACACGTCGACCTCATGTCATCGCCCGCTGGCAGTCCCCGTCGGTACCGGCGCAGTCCACCGCCGTAGCCTCGCGCACCGTGCCCGAGTTCATGCCCGGTCGGGAGCTCAATGCCGCCTGCTACGCCGAGGTGGTCGCGCCGGCCCCCACTTGTTCGGTTAGGACGGTTGCATGGTGATGACCGTTGACCACCTCGTCGTGGGCGCGGCCGACCTCGACACAGGCATTCGTTGGGTCGAGGAACGGACGGGCGCCGCGCCGGTCTTTGGTGGCGTCCATGCCGGAGTCGGGACGTGCAATGCGCTCCTCGGCTTGGGCGAGCCGTACCTCGAAGTGCTGGCGGTCGACCCCGAGCAGTCAGGCGTGTCATCGCCGATCAGGGAGCAGGTCGCTGGTCTCCACACACCCGCGCTGATCACCGTCGCCGTCGCCAAGTCGGACCTGACCGACCCGATCCCGATGACGCGCGTCCGCCCCGACGGCGTCCGTCTTGAGTGGGCCCTCGAGTTCACCGACACGCCACTCTTCTTCATCGACTGGAAGGACACGGCCCGCCCCGCCGACCTCCCCGACGGCGGCCGGCTCACGTCGCTCGTGATCACCACCCCCGACCCCGCTCGTCTCTCCGGCCTCACCGGCGCCGAAGTCCGCCAAGGCGAGTGGAAGGTCGAAGCCACCATCAATGGCGTGCGCCTCTAGCTGGCGAACAGGGCGGTCCGAGATCCGTAGGCCTCGATCATCTCCTCGCCCGAGCGTTCCGTGTCGTACTCGATGTCGTACCAGTCGTACCGCAGGATCCAGTGGTTACCGATGACCATTCGGTTCTGCTTGCGGAAGTCGCGACGGCGGGCGAGGGGAGTGGCGTGGATGCTCCAGCCGTCGACCTCGATCATCAGATCCGCAGCGGGCCAGTAGAAGTCGATGCGAAATTCACCGTGCTCGCCGAACCTCACTTCGACCTGCGGCTCGGGCAGCCCGATGGCGCGGAACAGGCGCCGCGCCCGTCGCTCGAGCTGGCTCGGCGTGTAGCGCCCCACACCGAGCTCCTTGAGCGCCGCCCGCAACGCAGTGATACCCGGCTTGCCGCTGGTGCTGGCGCGCTTCAGCTCGGCCTCGAGCGCTCCGGGCGTGAAAAGCTTCTTCGAGAAGGCGCTGATCATCGCGTTGGGCACCACGTTGGGCGCTACCCCGGCCGAGTCCAATACGGCCCGCATCGGGCTCGTCACGGCAACGACGCCCTTGTAGAAGATCGGCGGCATGTCCTTGGCCCGATAGATCTTCACTCCGGGCACTCGCACGCTGCGCCCGTACGGAACCGAGAATTCGAGCGTCTCGGGCAACCGCCGATCGGCCGTTCCCCAAAGCCACAGCCCGAGCCGATGGGACCCGGGTCCGCCGACCGCGAACGACGCGGCGATCACGGGCTGCAGCGGCGTTACGGGCGCACGGTTGTCAATGAAGACTCCTCGGTACGGCCGTTGCCACTCACCTCGGTCGACCATGCCTCGCGTCTGCTTGTCGGACATGCCCGCGGCCCGAGCTTGGTCGAGCCTGATCACGCCTTCTTGGCTTCGTGAGCAGAAATCGACCTGGGAGGGCGGTATCTGCTCACGGAGTGCTCGGTCCATGGCAGACCATGGTCCCAGGGGGGTGAGACAAGAATGCCGGCGGGCGGGTGGACGGCGGTGCTAGCAATCGCGCGTGCCGGAGATGTCGAGGATGGAGCGGGCGGCGTGCCGGAGTGCGCCGTGGCGGTTCGTTGCTCGGCGGGTGGTGCTGCCGTGGGCGTTGCAGGGGGTGCGGCCGGCGGGCCGGGTGCTCGAGATCGGTGCCGGGAGTGGGGCGATGGCGGCCGAGCTGCTGATGAAGTTCGCCGACGTCACTGTGTGTGCGACGGACTTCGACGAGGCGATGGTGGCGACCGCCAGGCAGCGGCTGGCGCAGTTCGACGGTCGGGTGGAGTGCCGTCAGGCCGACGCGACGGCGCTGCCGTTCGAAGACGACTCGTTCGAGGTGGTGCTCAGCTGGATCATGCTGCACCACACCCTGCGCTGGGAGGACTCGTTGCAGGAGGCCGTTCGGGTCCTGCGACCCGGTGGCCGGCTCGTTGCCTACGACTTGCTGGGTGACCCTGCGGTGCGGTTCATGCGCCGCACCGATCACGACGGTCACCGGTACATCCACTTCGACGAGCTGCGCGCCGTGCTGGGTGACCTTCCTCTCGAGGCGGTCGACATCCGCCGCGGCAAGGGCGGCATCGTGGTTCGG
>JAFATL010000633.1 GCA_019243975.1 Actinomycetota bacterium
GAGCCGCTCGATTGGTAGCCATTTCATGACCGACGCCGCGCCTCTCTACGAGGTGCTGCGCGACAGCATCCGGGCCGAGGAGCCGGTGGCCCTGGCGACGGTGGTCGAGGGACCGAACCCGGGCGCCAAGCTGCTCGTGCGACCCAACCACGACTCGATGGGCACCCTCGGTAACGAGGGTCTCGACCGCGTGGTGGCGCGCGACTCGCTGGGCGCGCTGGAGGCGGGGCTGACGGCGACGCGTCACTACGGACCCGAGGGCGAAGCGCGCCAGCGCGACGTGGCCGTGTTCGTCGAAGCGTTCGCGCCGCCGCCGCAGATGATCATTTTCGGCGCCGTGGACTTCACGGCCGCCCTGGCGCGCGTCGCCAAGGTGCTGGGCTACCGCGTGACCGTGTGCGATGCGCGGCCGGTGTTCGCCACCGCCGTGCGGTTCCCGGCCGCGGACGAGGTGGTCACCGACTGGCCCGACCGCCACCTGGCCAAGGTGGGCCCGTCCCTCGGTCCGCGCGACGCCATCTGCGTGCTCACTCACGACCACAAGTTCGACGTGCCGGCCATCACCTCGGCCCTGCAGACGCGCGCCGGCTACATCGGCGCCATGGGCTCGCGCCGCACCCACGCCGAGCGCACCGAGCGGCTGCGCGAAGCGGGCGTCGACGACGCGGGGCTGGCCCGGGTGATGGGCCCGATCGGCATCGACATCGGCGCCCGCACGCCCGAGGAGACGGCCGTGTCGATCTGCGCCGAGATCATCGCCCTGCGCACCGGCCGCGACGCGCCCTCCCTTCGCGACACCGAGGGCCCCATCCACCGGTGACAACTGCGGCGGTCGTCCTCGCCGCGGGCGGGGGCAGCCGGTTCCAGGGGGACGGGCACAAGCTGCTGACGACGTTCCGGGGCAAGCCGCTGGTGACGTGGGCGGTGGCGGCGGCTTTGGCCGCGGGCCTCGACGACGTGATCGTGGTGACCGGCGCCGTCGACCTGGCCGACCTGGTGCACCCGGGCGCGGTGGTGGTGCCCAATCCGGCGTGGGCCGACGGGCAGGCGACGTCGCTACAGACGGGCGTGGCCGCGGCGCGCGAGCGGGGCCACGACGCCGTCGTGGTGGGCCTCGGCGATCAGCCGCTGGTGGCCCCGGCCGCATGGTCGGCGGTCGCCGCGTCGGCATCGCCGATCGCCGTCGCCACCTACGAAGGGAAGCGCCGCAACCCGGTACGCCTGGCCGCCGAGGTGTGGTCGTTGCTGCCCGACTCGGGCGACGAAGGCGCTCGGGTGCTCATGCGCGAACGACCCGACCTGGTGGCGGAGGTAGCGTGCGCGGGAGAACCGGCGGACGTCGACACCTTGGAGGATCTCGGCCGATGGAACTGACCAACTCGTTTCGGGTGGGCCTGCCCGTGGGCGAGGCGTGGGCCGTGCTCACCGATGTCGAACGCATCGCCCCGTGCCTGCCCGGCGCCCAGCTGCAAGAGGTCGAGGGCGACGAGTACCGCGGCGTCGTCAAGGTGAAGGTGGGCCCGATCACCGCCCAGTACAAGGGCAAGGCCACCTTCCAGAACCTCGACGTCGACAACCACGTCGCAGTGCTCAGGGCCGAGGGCCGCGACACCCGCGGCCAGGGCAACGCCAACGCCACCATCACCGCCACCCTCACGCCCGACGGTGACGGCACCGCCGTGCAGGTCGTGACCGACCTCGCCATCACCGGACGCGTCGCGCAGTTCGGCCGGGGCACGCTGGCCGACGTGAGCACCAAGCTGCTCAACCAGTTCGTCGAGTGCCTCGAGTCCACGGTCATGGCGGCCCCCGCCGGTGGCGCCGCTCCCCCGCCGCCGGCCAAGGCAGCCGAGATGAGCGCGGCGCCGGTTGTGACCGCCGCCCCGCCCGAAGCGCACGAGGGCAACGGCCACGTGAAGCCGTCGGCGCCCGAGAGCGACGGCGTGCGCCGCATCGAGCACGCGCCGTCGGAGCCGGTCGATCTGCTCGACGCCGCGGGCGTGCCCGTCGCCAAGCGGGCCATCCCGATCGTGGCCGGCGTACTGCTCATCGCGCTGTTCCTTCGCAGCCGGCGCAAGCGCAGGAACTCCTAGCGCGGTAACTCCTCATCCCGCCGGGTAGATGATCCGGCAATGGTTGAGAGCACGGCGCCGCGAGCGAGGAAGGTGACGACGGTTGCCGTCGCGCCGCGGTCGGTGATGCGCGTCGCCGCCGCCATGGGCGTCGCCCTGGCGGTGTCGATCGCCGTCGCCACCGCCCTGCTGGTGTTCATCGCCAGGTTCACGGGCGCCCACCGGCCCGTCGACCGCATGTTCTCGGCGCTTTCGCGCGGCCACCACCTCACGACCAGCCAGCTCATCGTCGCCATCGGGGCCGCGCTGGCGGCCCTGGCGATCGTGGGCGCCCTCTTCGTCGGCGGGCTGGTGGCCCTGTTCGCCAACCACGTGCTGCCGTTGACCGGGGGTGTCGCCGTCGAAGAGGAGCCGCCTCCGCCGGCGACGGCGCGCTAGGCGATCGCCGACAAAGAGAAGGCCCCGCCTGACCGGGGCTGGGATCCGGTGAGGCGGGGCTCTCTCGGCAAACGAGCGGGGGGCTCAGTCTCGCTCGCCCTATCTGTCGGCCCGCACGGGGTGGTGCTTTAGCGCGAAGTCCGGAAATTTCGGCAACGTCGGTCGATACTGGCGCGATGACACCTGCGAACGGACACGCACGCCCGGTTGCCCTGGTGACCGGGGCCAGCCGGGGCATCGGGAAGGCCACGGCCATTGCCCTGGGCCACGCCGGTTGCGACGTGGCCGTGTCGGCCCGCACGTTGGTCGACGGCACGGCCCGGCTCGACACCGACGACGCGGTGACCGTACCGGGCGGCCTCGACACCACGGTCGCCGCGATCGAAGCGACCGGGGCGCGGGGATTCGCGGTGGCCATGGACCTGATGGACGCGGCCTCGGTGGGCAAGGCAGTCGACGAGGTCGTCGCCCACTTCGGCCCCGTCGACGTGCTCGTGAACAACGCGGTGTACCAGGGGGCCGGCACCAACAAGCTGTTCGCCGACCTCACCGACGACGACGTGCGCATGGTTTTCGACGGCAACGTGCATGCGCAGCTGGCGCTCATTCGCGCCGTCCTGCCCGGGATGCTCCAACGCGGTGCCGGCACGATCGTCAACATGATCTCGGCCACGGCCTCCATGGACCCGCCGGCCAAGTCGGGCGAAGGCGGCTGGGGCATGGCCTACGCCATGAGCAAGGCGGCGTTCGCGCGCGTGGCTCCGCTGCTGCACGTCGAGCACGCGGCCGACGGCCTGCG
>JAFATL010000721.1 GCA_019243975.1 Actinomycetota bacterium
GACCCGCAGCAGGATGACGTCACGCTGGAGCGGGGGCAGCTGGTCGAGGAGCCCCATGACCCGGTCGTCGCCCAGCAGGCGGTGGGCCTCCTCCTCCACGTCGCCCGAGGGGTGGCTTCCGTCCACCTCCGACAGCTCCGTGGTGACGGGTCGGCGCCCGCGGGCCCGGCGTTCGTCGACCACCAGATGGTGGGCGATGGTGAACACCCAGGACCGGAACTTGTCTTCGGACCCTTCGAACGTGCCCAGGCTGCGGAACACCCGCAGGAAGACCTCGTTGACCCCGCCGTCGGGGTCGGCCATGCCCTGGGCGCGCAGGTAGCCGGCGGCAGGAACGGCCAACGAGCGAAACAGCTGCTCGAACGCCCAACCCGAGCCCTCACGCGCCGCGTTCAGAACGTGGGGGAAGCTCTCGCCCAGTGGGTCCACCGGATGAAATATGGGCACGTGGCTGGTTTTTCTAACGCCCGATTCGTCTAGCGCCAGTCGGGCTGCTGCAGCTCGACCAGGAACGGATTGGTCCGCCGTTCCCGGCCAACAGTAGTGGTCGGCCCGTGGCCCGGCAGGACATGGGTCTCGTCGTCCATGGGCAGGATCTTCTCCGCCATCGACTCCATGAGCTGCTCGAACGAGCCGCCGGGCATGTCGGTGCGCCCGATCGAGCCGGCGAAGAGGTGGTCGCCCGAGAACAGGATGGGCGCCTCGCCCTCGACCTCGAGCTTGAAGCACACCGACCCCTGGGTGTGGCCGGGCGTGTGGATGGCGGTGAACGTCATTCCCGCGCCCGACACCTTCTGCCCGTCGTCGAGGCCGTAGAGGAGCTCGGGCGGGCGGACGTCGAGGCCTGCCTGTTCGAGGTACTGCCCGAACCCGCCGCTGGTGCCGACCGGGTCGAGGATCATGTGCCGGTCGCCGTCGTGGATGTGGACCGGAATGGGCTCGGGCTGGGCCCGCACCACCGTGCCCACGCCACCGATGTGGTCGACGTGGCCATGGGTGCTCAGCAGGGCGACGAGGCGCAGCTCGTGGTGCTTGATGCGGTCGAGCAGCGCCGTCGGGTCAGGCGGCGCGTCGACGAGGACGCACTCACCGCCCGCGCCCGACGGCGCCACGATCCAGGCGTTGGTCTCGGCCAGCCAGAGGGGCAGGCCTTCAATCAACATGCTCAAAGGCTAGGCAGAGAATTCGACGCGGCCGTTGTCAATCACGACCTCGCCGCGTTGGGTCTCGGTGCGGAAGAGCGCCGAGTCACCGTCGACCCACATCGACACGGTGAGGGTGTCGCCCGGGTACACGGGCTTGGAGAACCGCGCCTCCATGCCCTTGAACCGCGAGGGGTCGGAGTCGCACAGCGCGTGCAGCAGGGCCCGGCCGGTGAACCCGTAGGTGCACAGGCCGTGCAGGATCGGCTTCTCGAAGCCGGCCAGCTTGGCGAACTTGGGGTCGGAGTGCAGCGGATTGCGGTCGCCGGACAGGCGGTAGGTGAGCGCCTGGTCCTCGCGCGTCGAGTAGGTGACGACATGATCGGGCTTGCTGTCGGGCGCCTGGTTGCCGGCCGACGGGCCGCGGTCGCCGCCCCAGCCGCCCTCACCGCGGATGAACACGGCCGAGCGGGCGCTGAACAGCGGGTCGCCGGTCTTGGCGTCGACCGACTCCGACTCGGTCACGATCACCGCGCCCGAGCCCTTGTCGTAGATGCCGGCGATGCGGCCGACGGTGCGGGCCGTGCCCTCGACGGGGATCTCGCCGTGCAGCTTGATGGCCTGCTCGCCGTGCACGAGCATCGCCCAGTTGAACTCGCCGATCTTGGAGACGGCACCGGCGCCGCTGGCGCCGGCAATGACGGCGAACGTCGGCAGCACCCGCTGCTGGATGCCGTCGCTGTTCTCGGTGGTGAAGGCCAGCTCGTCGAGGCCCGCGCCCACGCCGACCGCGTACAGCAGCGCGTCCTTCGACGTCCACGAGTGCTCGTGCGGGTCCGACTCTGCGCCCACCGCGTCCGGGTTGATCGGCATGTGACTCTCTCTCCTCTTGTTCAGGAGGCGTTTGAGTGCCGGAAACCGGCACTCAAACGCCACTTGGACACAGGTTCTAGCCGCGCATGGTGGTGATGGGCTGGGCCTGGGCCACCAGGTCGGGGACGACGGACCCGAGCTTGGCGGGATCCCAGCGGTCGTCCTGCTGGGCAGTGGGGCCGCGGCGCCAGCCTTCGGCCACCGAGATGGTGCCGCCCATGACCAGGAACGTGCGGCCGGTGATGTCCTTCGACTCGGGGCTGCCGAGCCACACCACCAGCGGTGCGACGTTGGCGGGGGAGGCGGCGTCGAACTCGCCCGGCTTGGGCTCGGGTCGGTTGCCCATGCCCAGGTTCTCGGTCATGCGGGTGAGGGCGCCCGGGGCGATGGCGTTGCACGTCACCCCGTAGCGGCCCAGCTCCTGGGCCATGATCCACGTGGCCGACGCGATGCCGGCCTTGGCCGCGCCGTAGTTGGTCTGGCCCGGGTTGCCGAAGATGCCTGACGTCGACGACGTGTTGATGATGCGCGCGTCGTTCGTCTCGCCCGCCTTGGTGCGCTCCCGCCAGTAGGTCGCGGCCCACCGGCACGGGGCGAACATGCCCTTGAGGTGGACCTTGATGACGGCGTCCCACTCCTCCTCGGTCATGTTCACGAGCATGCGGTCGCGCAGGATGCCGGCGTTGTTCACCAGCACGTCGAGGCCGCCGAACGTCTCGACGGCGGTGTTGATGAGCTTCTGGGCGCCTTCCCACGACGACACGTCGTCGCCGTTGGCGACCGCCTCGCCGCCGGAGGAGCGGATGAGATCGACCACCTCACCGGCCGGGCCGGTCGACGAACCCGAGCCGTCGACTTCGCCGCCCAGGTCGTTGACCACGACCTTGGCGCCTTGGTGCGCGAACTCGAGGCAGTGCTCGCGCCCGATCCCGCGTCCGCCACCAGTGACGATGACGACGCGTCCTTCGCAGATCCCAGTCATGTTGCTACGCCTTTCATGTGGTTGCAGCCTCCCTGTAGCGGTCGCGCAACTTGCGCTTGTAGATCTTTCCGTTGTCTTCACGCGGCAGGTCGTCGGCGAAGTCGACCGACCGCGGGCACTTGAACGACGCCAGCCGCTCGCGGCAGAACGCCAGCAACTCCGCCGCCAGCTCCGGCGTCCCGGCAATGTCGGGCTTGAGCTGCACCACCGCCTTCACCTCTTCGCCCCACTCGGTGTTGGGCACGCCGATGGTCGCCACGTCGGCGACGGCGGGGTGTTCGAGCAGCACGGCATCGACCTCGGCCGGGTAGATGTTCACGCCCCCTGAGATGATGAGGTTGGCGCTGCGATCGGTGAGGAACAGGTAGCCCTCGTCGTCGAAGTACCCCATGTCGCCGAGCGTGTAGTACTCGCCCCGGTACGCCGATGACGTCTTGTCGGAATCTTTGAAGTACTCGAAGCGACCGACGGCCGGGGCCTTGAAGAACACCGTGCCCACCTGACCAACCGGCAGCGGGTTGGCGTCGTCGTCGCACACCTGGATCAGCGCCGGGTCGACGGGCTTGCCGACCGTGCCCGGCTTCTTGAGCCACGTCTCCGAGTTGACGAACGTGCCGAGGCCTTCGGTGGCGGCGTAGTACTCGACGAGCACGGGCCCCCACCACTCGATGATCGACTGCTTCACGGCGACGGGGCACGGCGCAGCGCCGTGGATGATGAACCGCAGCGACGACAGGTCGTAACGCGACTTCACGTCCTCGGGCAGGGCCAGCAGGCGGTGGAACATCGTGGGCACCAGGTGGCTGTGGGTCACCTTGTGCTCGGCGATCAGCGCCAGCGTCTCCTCCGCATCCCAGTTGTCCATCAGCACCACCGGCACGCCGAACGTGAGCGGCGACGCCAGCGAGAAGGCCAGGGGAGCGGCGTGGTACAGCGGCCCCGTGCACAGGTGCACGTCACCGGTCGGCTGGTAGCCGTAGATGTTGAGAGCGGCCGTCTGGGTGGGCGGCGCGGTCGGCCGGTGCACGCCCTTGGGCCGGCCCGTCGTGCCCGACGTGTAGAGCATGCTCGAGCCCATCACCGGCTCGGCCGGGTCATCGGCGGGCTGGCCCGCCAGCGCCTTCTCGTACTCCTCGAATCCCTCGATGGGGCCGCCGATCGCCAGCCGCACGGTCGCGCCGGGGGCCGCCTGGGCTGCGATGCGCGCCTGCTCGGCCACCCGGGAGTCGGCGATGAAGGCCTTGGCTTCGCAGTCGTCGACGATGTAGCCGGCTTCCTCGCCGGTCAGGTGCCAGTTGATGGTGGTGATGCGCATGCCGGCCCGGTGCACGGCTGCGTACACCTCGGCGAACTCGGGCCGGTTTGTGCACAGCAGTGCCACCGCGTCGCCGGCGCCCACGCCCCGCTCGGCCAGGGCGGCCACCAGCTGGTTGGCCCGGGCATTCAGCTCGGCAAACGTGCGGTTGCCGAAGGGCGAGATGATGGCCGGGCGATCCGGGTCCTCGGCTGCGAAATGCGCAATGGCCATGCCGTTGGCCACTGCCTTGGAATAGGCCTCATCCACCTCGGCTCCCCCAATCACCTGCGTGCAACCTCGGGTGTGAGGATTTCGACCATAGCTAGACTGACCCGACCATGTCCCGGTCTCTGATCGAACGCCGGCTCACCGAGGTGACCGAACGGCTCAAGCGGGCCCGCCAGGAGCTGGCGGTGCTCGACGAGCAGCTCGCCGCCCTTTCGGAGGCCGCCGACGACGCCCGCATCCGGGCATTGGTGTCGGAGACGCCGCTCGCCGACAAGGAGCACCACGAGGCACAGCGCCACGCCGACACCATGGGGCGCAGCCGCGCCGCCGTGCTCTCGGCCATCGCCGAGCTCAAGCGCGCACAGGACGAACTGCTGGACCGTCTTGTCGTGCCGGAGGCGCGCTGAATGACGAGCCTGCCAGAATCGCGATGACCGTGGCCGAGAACGCACCCCCTACCCAGACGCGCGTCGTGATCGCCGAGGACGAGGCGATCATCCGCCTCGACCTCAAGGAGATCCTCGAGGAGGAGGGCTACCACGTCGTCGGCGAGACCGGTCGGGGCGACGAGGCGGTCGAGCTCGTGCGTGAGCACAACCCCGAGCTCGCCATCCTCGACATCAAGATGCCGGGTCTCGACGGCCTGTCGGCCGCCCGCGAGATCGCCCAGGAGCGGCGGGCCGCCGTCCTGATCCTCACCGCCTTCAGCCAGCGCAACCTCATCGAGGAAGCGCGCGACGCCGGCGCCCTCGCCTACCTCGTCAAGCCGTTCCAGCGCAGTGAGCTCATCCCCGCCATCGAGGTCGCCCTCGGCCGCTTCCGCGAGATGCGAGCCCTCGAGCAAGAGGTGCAGGCGGCCGAAGACCGGCTCGAGACCCGCAAGCTGGTCGACCGGGCCAAGGGCATCCTCATGGACCGCTACGGCATGAAGGAGCAGGACGCCTTCTCCTGGCTCCAGCGGCGCGCCATGAGCGACCGCATCACCCTCAAGGTGATCGCCGAGCGCGTGATCGCGGGTGACATCGCCCCCGATCAGCCGGCCGAGAGCTAGGCGCCTGCGGCCACCAGGACGAAGTCGGTGGCGAGCCCCAGCAGGAACCCGATGAGGATGCCCCACGCGAGCACCTCCTTGCGGTCCATGCGGAACGCCATCTTCACCAGCTGCAGGATCACGTAGAGGATCGACCCGGCGGCCAGGGCGAGGAAGCCCAGGAAGATCGTGTCGTTGACGAACGAGCGACCGATGGCGGTGCCGACGAAGGTGGGGCCGCCCCCGATGACGCCCAGCATGACCAGGTAACCCCAACTGGGGCGCTCTTCCTCGGTGGCGAACGGGGCCACGATGCCGAAACCCTCGGTGGCGTTGTGCAGGCCGAACCCGATGATCAGCAGCAGCGCCAGGCTCACCTCGCCCTTGGCCGCCGACTGCCCGATGGCGAGGCCCTCGGAGAAGTTGTGCAGGCCGATGCCCACGGCGATCAGCAGCGCCAGCCGCGACCCGTGCGACATCGCGCTCACCCCGGACGGGCGCAGCTCGTCGACCGTCGACGCGCCAGGGCCGAACGGGCGAGCGCGCCGGCCGAGCCATCGGTCGTAGTACACGAGGCTCAGCAGGCCGACGCCCAGGCACGCCACGAACGTCGACGCCAGCCCGGCGAAGCGCAGCCACGAGCCCTTGTGGTCGAGGGCGGCGGCGGTGAGGGCGCTCTCCACCGGCTCGACTGCGTGCGAAAGCACGTCCCACAACAGGAACAGCAGGATGCCGATGGCGATGGCATTGAGCAGCGCCCGGGTCGACGTCGACAGCCGGCGCACGCGCCCGACCGGGAGGCCCAGGAAGATCGTCGCCCCGGCGATGCCGCCGAGCAGGAGGACGCGGGCCGCTGACATAGCGTCAGGTTAGGTACCCCTAATATCGACAGTCAACACGTCCCCCGCTCGGCGCTGGCTGCGTTGTCCGAGGCGCGGCTTATTGTTCAAAGCAATGGCGAAGATCCTCTTGCTGGACGGGAACTCGCTGGCGTACCGCGCCTTCTTCGCGCTGCCCACCGACATGGCGACCGCGTCCGGGCAGGTCACCAACGCGGTGTTCGGCTTCACGTCGATGTTGATCAACATGATCAAGGACCACGCCCCCGACGGCATCGCGGTGGCCTTCGACCTGCCCAAACCCACCTTCCGCCACGAGATGCTCACCGACTACAAGGCGGGCCGGTCGGAGGCGCCCGACATCCTCCGCCAGCAGATGGGCCTGGTCCGCCAGGTGGTGGAGACGCTGCACATCCCGCTACTCGAGCTGGAGGGCTACGAGGCCGACGACATCCTCGCCACCCTGGCGACGCAAGGCCGCGACCGGGGCGACGACGTCTACATCGTCACCGGCGACCGCGACGTGTACCAGCTGGTGGAAGACCCGCACATCAAGGTCCTCTACGTGCTGCGGGGCGTGAGTGAGTACAAGCAGTACGACGAGGCCGGCATCCTGGAGCGCACCGGCGTCGTGCCCGCCAAGTACCCCGAGTACGCGGCGCTGCGCGGCGACCCCTCCGACAACCTCCCCGGCGTACCGGGCGTGGGGGAGAAGACCGCCGCCAAGCTCATCAACACCTACGGCGACCTCGACGGCATCTTCGCCAACGTCGACAAGAACACCCCCAAGCTCCGCGAGAACCTGATCGCGGCCGAGGCGCAGACCCGACTCAACGCCAAGGCCACACCTCTGCTGCGCGACGTACCGATCGACGCCGACGTCGACGAGCTGAAGATGGGCGGGTGGGACCAGGAGGAGGTGCGCAAGCTCTTCACGTTCCTCGAGTTCCGCACCTTGTGGGACCGGTTGATCGAAGCCGTCGGCGTCATGGATGCGGCGTCGAGCGGGGGCGAACCCATCGAAGTCGAGCTGCAGCGGCCGGCCAACGCGAAGGCGGCCGTGGCCGCGCTCAAGGACATGACGGCGATGTCGGCGGCGTGGGACGGCGAGGAGGGCCGTTCCGACCTGCTCGGCCTCGCCCTGGCCGGCCCCGACGGGAAGGCCGTGTGGCTCGACCTGTCGCTGCTCACCGATGACACCGTGGCGCGCGCCGTCGAAGGCGTGACCGCCAGCGCCCATCGGGCCAAGGAGCTCATGCGCGGCCTGTCGGTGCTCGGCATCGACTTCGACAACCTGCAGATCGACACGTCGATCGCCGCCTACCTCATCGACCCGGCCATGGAGCAGTACCTGCTCGAGACGCTGGCCGAGAAGTACGCCAACGTCGAGCTGCGGGCCGCCGACGCGCCGGCTGCGGGCCAGCTCGACCTCGACGGCACGTCCTCCGACCCCGCCGACGAAGCAGCGCGCCGGGCCGCGGCGGTGGCACGCCTCGTCGAACCGCTCGAGCAGGCCATGGAGGCGCGCGGCCTCACTGCGCTCTACGCCGACGTCGAGCGGCCGCTGGTGCGCGTGCTGGCGCGCATGGAGCAGGTCGGCGTGCGCGTCGACGGCGTGTACCTGAAGGGCCTTGTCGCCGATCTCACCGACGAAGTGCGCACCCTCGACGCCGAGATCCAGGAGCTGGCCGGCCACCCCTTCGTCGTCAACTCCACCAAGCAGCTGCGCACGGTGCTGTTCGACGAGCTCGGGCTGGCCCCGCAGAAGAAGACCAAGACCGGCTTCTCCACCGACGCGCAGTCGCTCGAGAAGCTCAAGGGCCAGCACCCCATCATCGACAAGCTGCTGCGCTACCGCGAGGTCGAGAAATTGCGCTCCACCTACGGCGAGAGCCTGCTCAACGAGGTGGCGCCGGACGGGCGTATCCACGCCACGTTCCAGCAGACGGTCGCGCGCACGGGCCGCCTGTCGTCCGACCGGCCCAACCTGCACAACATCCCCATCCGCACCGAGGAAGGCCGCCAGTTCCGGCGTGCGTTCATCCCGGCCGACGGGTGGGAGCTGCTGGTCGCTGATTACAACCAGATCGAGTTGCGCGTGATCGCGCACCTGGCCGAAGACCCGGGGCTGATCGACGCGTTCACGTCGGGCGCCGACATCCACAACGCCACCGCCAGCCGCATCTTCGAGGTCGAGCCCACCGCAGTCACGGTGGCGCAGCGGTCGAAGGCGAAGATGGTGTCGTACGGGTTGGCCTACGGCATGGAGGCCTACGGCCTGTCGCAGCGCCTCAACATCCCGGTTGAGGAAGCGGCGGTCATCCTGGGCGCGTACTTCGACGCCTTCCCCAACGTGCGCGCCTACATGGACCGCACCGTCGAGGAGGCGCGCCAGCGCGGCTACACCGAGACGTTGTTCGGGCGCCGCCGCCAGATCCCCGAGCTGGCCTCGGGCAACTTCCGCATCCGCCAGGCGGGCGAGCGCCAAGCGATGAACGCCGGCATCCAGGGTCTGGCCGCCGACATCTTCAAGGTGGCGCTGGTGCGCCTCGACCAGGACATCGAAGCGCAAGGCCTCGCCAGTCGCCTCATCCTCCAGGTGCACGACGAGGTGATCCTCGAGGTACCGCCCGACGAGAAGGACGCGGCCGCCGACATCGTGGTGGGCGCCATGCGCAACGCGTGCGAGCTGTGCGTGCCCCTCGAGGTCAACCTGTCGTGGGGCAGCAACTGGGCCGAAACCAAGGGGTGAGCGAGCCGCACCACTGGTTCGAACCCCTGGCCGACCACATGGGGCCGGCCTACCTGCGCTACTCGTTCACCAAGGGCACCGAGCAAGAGGTGGGGTTCCTCGTCGAGACGCTGGGGCTGCAGCGGGGCGACCGCGTGCTCGACGTGGGGTGCGGGCCGGGCCGTCACGCGCATGCGCTGGCCAAGCGGGGCATCGTCGTGGTGGGTGTCGACATCAGTGAAGCGTTCATGGTGCTGGCCCGGGCGCAGGCGCCCAAGGGTTGTGCGTTCGTACGGGCCGATGCCCGAGCCGTGCCCGTCGCGCCGGGCTCGTTCGACGCCGCCATCTCGCTGTGCCAGGGCGGCTTCGGCCTGCTCGACGCCGACGACGTCGTCGTGCTCGACGCCATGGCCCAGGCGGTCAAACCGGGCGGTCTGGTCGCGGTCAGCGCCTTTTCCTCCTACTTCGCGGTGCGCCACCTCGAGACGACGGACGACTTCGACGCCTCCTCGGGCGTGAACCACGAGCGCACCGAGGTGCGCAACGAAGCAGGGGAGACGCTCCCGGCCGACCTCTGGACGTCGTGCTTCACGCCTCGCGAGCTGCAGCTGATGGCCCAGCGCAGCGGTCTTGCCGTCGAGCACCTCTGGTCGGTCACGCCCGGCGCCTACGGGGTGAACCCGCCCGACCTCGACCACCCGGAGTGGCTCCTCGTGGGGCGGAAGGCAGTGAGGTAGTACGATCTATCGGTCCGTATTCCTCTACTGAAGAGTCCGCCTACCAGTGTCCGACCAGACCCCGTCCTCACCCGCAGCGCCCACCACGGGCACGTTCGACGAGGCGGGTGAGTACACCCCCCGCCAGATCACTTCCGACGACCTGGGGGGCATGTCCCTCGAGGACGCCATCGCCGGCACGATCGTCGAATTCGAAGACGGCGACATCGTCAAGGGCACCATCGTCAAGGTCGACAAGGACGAAGTCCTCCTCGACATCGGCTACAAGTCCGAAGGCGTGATTCCCGCACGCGAGCTGTCGATCCGCCACGACGTCGACCCCAGCGAGATCGTGTCGCTGGGCGACCAGGTCGAGGCGCTCGTGCTGCAGAAGGAAGACAAGGAAGGCCGCCTCGTCCTCTCCAAGAAGCGCGCCCAGTACGAGCGGGCGTGGGGCGACATCGAGAAGATCAAGGACGGCGAAGGCGTCGTCGAGGGCCCGGTCATCGAGGTCGTCAAGGGCGGTCTCATCCTCGACATCGGGCTACGCGGCTTCCTGCCTGCGTCGCTCGTCGAGTTGCGCCGCGTGCGCGACCTGCAGCCCTACGTGGGCCGCACCCTGCAGGCCAAGATCATCGAGCTCGACAAGAACCGCAACAACGTCGTGCTGTCGCGCCGGGCGTGGCTCGAGGAGACGCAGAAGGAGCAGCGCGAAGACTTCCTGCAGAACCTGAAGCCGGGCGAGGTGCGGCGCGGCGTCGTGTCGTCGGTCGTCAACTTCGGTGCGTTCGTCGACCTGGGCGGCATGGACGGT
>JAFATL010000761.1 GCA_019243975.1 Actinomycetota bacterium
ACGCTTCCAACGCGGCGTTGCCGTCGTCTGCCTCGATCACTTCGTAGCCATGGTCCTCGAGGTGCTGGCGCACGATGGCGCGCATCACCAACGAGTCCTCGGCGATGACGATACGGGCGCGCGGCACGCGACTCACGAGGCCCCCAACGGCGCGCCCACGCGGGCGGGGTCGACGAGCAGCACCATCACGCCCGCCAGGTTGACCACGCCGGTGACGAGACCGCCGTTCTGACCCGCGGGTGCAGGCCCGACGTCGGCGTCGTCGACGTTCACGACGCCGGCTACCTCTTCCACCAGCAACCCGAACGGGCCGGTGCCGGCGTCGAGCACCAGGACGTGGTCGCGGCCCGCGCCGAGCGTCGACACGACGGTCAGCGGTTGGTCGTCGCGCTGCAGCAGGCCGGCCACGCCGGCGGCGGGCGCCGGCAGCGGCACCATGCCAGAGGTGGTGCGGACCTCACGGGTGTGCTCGACGGGCACGGCGTAGTCGCCGTCGGCGGTGCGGAAGCGCACCAGGCTCCTCATGCCGACGCGCCCAGCTTGGCGTCGAGCAACCGCACGAGCTCGTCCACGTGATAGCCCTCGAGCACGGCCTCGACGGCGGCGGTGCCAGAGCGGTCGAGGCCGGCCCGGGCGGCGCCGAACGCCCGGCGCGCCGACGCCGCTTCGCCCGCCGCTTCGAGGGCCAGGCCCAGATGCAAGTGCGCCACCGGCTGGTCGGGGTCGATGTACGCCGCCTTGCGGAACGTGGCCACCGCCAACGGGTAGTCCGCCTCGTTCATGGCCGCCTCCCCCGCCGCCAACAGCTCCTTCACCCCTCCCCCTTCGACTTTTGGCCCGTCAGGTGCGCTATCCGCACCTGTGCGGCCAAAAGTCACATGGGGGCGATCGGGCCGGGGCCGGGGCGCCCGCGGTGCGGGTGCGGGACGAGGTCGTCGGTTCTGGTTGCGCGTCGCCGGTTGGCGGTCGAGCGCAACCTGCGCTGGACGTTCGTGCGGGTCGCGGTGGCGGTAGACGAAGGAGTCGCCCACGCGGACGAGCTGGAAGCGGTCGGTCACCTGCCACAGCGACTCGGAGTACCCGAGGAACAGCCACGCGCCGGGTCGCATCCACAGCGCCAGCCGCTCGAGGAACGCGACGACGTCCTCCTGGCGGAAGTAGATGAGCACGTTGCGGCAGAACACGACATCGCACGTACCCGGCTCGAACGGCGGCGGTTCGGCGACCAGGTTGTGGTGGCGAGCCTCGACCCGCGTGCGCAGCGCGTCCGTCACCTGCCACTCGGACCCGACGCGGAAGAGATGACGATCGCGTGTGCCGTCGTCGAGGCCGCGCAGCTCGCGCTCTGCGTACCGGGCCTTGCGCGTACGCGACAGTGCACGCGTCGAAAGGTCGGTGGCGACGATCTGCCAGGCGGGTACGCCCGCGTCGGCCAGCGTCATCGCCAGGCTGTAGGGCTCCTGGCCGTTGGCACAGCCCGCGCTCCAGATCGTCAGGGGCGACGTCACCTCGGGGAGGACCGTGCGCAGGGCGGCGAACTGGCCGGGGTCGCGGAAGAACGACGTCTCCTGCACCGTCACCCGGTTGAGGAGGTCCTGGAGCAATGCCGGGTCCTCGTCGAGTCGCCCGACGTAGTCGGCCGCGTCGACGCGATGCGCCGTGGCCTCCTCGGCCACACACCGCGACAGCCGGCCACGAATGGCAGGGTCGAGACGCAGTCCCACTCGCCGGGCCAACAGGCGGGCGGCGGCGGCCAGCGTGCCGTCGGGCACGAGCTCGTCGGTCACGGGGCGAACCTCGCGGCGGCCCGGACGATGG
This sequence comes from Actinomycetota bacterium, assembly GCA_019243975.1. Classification (GTDB taxonomy): domain Bacteria; phylum Actinomycetota; class Acidimicrobiia; order Acidimicrobiales; family JAFATL01; genus JAFATL01. Next base: position 1,819 of record JAFATL010000761.1, read on the forward strand.
CGTCGGCCATGTCGTCGATGGCGACCTGTTGCTCGACGGCGCCGGCCAGGTAGGCGGCCCGCGGCATGCCGAACACGGCGCTGGTCGCCTGGTCCTGCGCCAGCGTGCGGCCCCCGGCGTTGCGGATGGCCAACAGCCCGGCGGCGCCGTCGTCGCCCATGCCGGTGAGCACGACGCCGACGGCACTGCGACCCACGTGCTGGGCGATCGAGCGGAACAACTCGTCGGCCGACGGACGGTGGGTGGTGACCGGCTCGGGGTCGAGCACGACGCGCAGGTCGCGGTCGACGCGGAGGTGGCACCCGCCCGGCCCGATGTACACGGTGCCGGGGTGCAAGCGGTCGCCCGCCGCCGCCATGCGCACAGGCAGCGGCGCCACGCGCGCCATCCACGACACCAGGCCGTCGACGAAGTCGTCGTGGATGTGCTGGACCACCAGCACCGGCGCAGCTACACGTGCGAGTCCGCTCAACACCGTCGCCAGGGCGGGCGGCCCGCCCGTCGACGCGGCGATGGCCACGACCGGCTCTCCCGTCCGGCAGAAGCCGCGCGCCTCGGCGCGGGCGTTGACCAGGCGACCGCGTGGGTGGCGCAGGACGGTGACGCCGTTGAGCGCCCGCACCCGGCGCCGCAGATCGCCTTCCTCGACCGCCGTCCACCGCGCCGGCTTGGGCGCGGCGTCGAGGGCGCCCGCCACCAGGGCGTCGATGGCCGGCGCAGATTGCGGGCCCGCCACCTTCGCCGACAACACGAGGATGGGCGTCGGCGTGTGGGCCATGACCTGCTCGATGACGTGCTGTCCCCCGCCGCCGGGGATCTGCAGGTCGACCGTCACGACATCGGGCCGCAACTCGGCCACCCGGGCCACGGCGTCGGGCGCGTCGGCCGCTTCGCCGATCACCTCGATGTCGCCGTCGGCCTGCAGGGTGTGCACGAGGTGGGCCCGTTGCACCGTCGAGTCCTCCACCACCACGACGCGTACCCGTGGCCGCCGGACCGACGTCACGGGCGACCGCCGAGGAAGCGCTCGATGGCGCCCAGCAAGGCCGTCTCGTCGAAGGCGCTCTTGACGATGTAGCCGTCGGCCCCGGCGTCGAGCCCGCGCTGGCGGTCTTCCTCGCTGGACCGCGACGTGATGATGAGCACGGGAAGGTTGGCGTAGGTGTCGTGGGCGCGGATCGCCTCGGTGAGGGCGAAGCCGTCCATGCGGGGCATCTCGACGTCGGCCAACACCAGATCGACCGGTGCCTCACCGAGACGCGCCAACGCCTCCAGACCGTCGCTGGCGGTGCGCACCTCGTAGCCGGCGCGCTCCAGGATCGACCGCTCGAGCTCCCGCACGGTGAGGGCGTCGTCGACGACGAGGATCGTGCCCCGGCGCGCCGGTGCCAGCGCGGCCTCGTCGATGCCCGCGGGCATGGCGCGGAAGGTGGCCCGCGATCGGCGGGCCTTCTCGATGAGCCCGGGCGCGTCGAGCACCAGCAGGATCGAGCCGTCCGGCTCGACGCTGGCCCCGGCCAGGACGTCGAGACGCGGGAGCAGCCTGCTCAAGCCCTTCACCACCACATCACGCTGGCCGACCAGGCCGTCGACGTGGAAGGCGTGCCGGCGGGTGAGGCCGGCGACCACGACGATCTGGCCGTCGCCGGGTGCCTGACCGTTGCCGTTCGAGGATCCGGGTCGGTCGAGGACGTCGGCCAGGCGCGACACGGCGATCGGCTCGCCGCCCACCCACACGGCCGGCCGCCCCTCGGCGTGGGCCTCGGCCGTTTCGTCAGTGGCTTGTGCGATCACGACGGAGTGCATCGGCAGCGCGTAGCGCTCCTGGCCGACCTCGACGAGCAGGCACCGCAGCACGGCCAGGGTGATGGGCACGATGATGCGGAACTCGGTACCGACCCCCGGCTCGGAGCGCACCTCGAGGCGGCCGCGGGCCGCATCGACGCTCTCGCGCACGACGTCGAGACCGACGCCGCGGCCCGACACGTCGGACACGAAGTCGGCCGTACTCAGTCCCGACCGGAAGATCAGGTAGAGCGCCTCGTCGTCGGTCAGGCCGGTGACGTCGGCGCCCCGCTTGGCCGCCTGTGCCTTCACCTTCTCGACGTCGATGCCCTTGCCGTCGTCGATGACGGTGATGATGACCTCAGAGCCGAGCTGCATGGCGTGCAGGCGCACGTTGGCCTGGGCCGGCTTGCCCGCGATGATCCGGTCGGCGGTGGACTCGAGCCCGTGGTCGACGGCGTTGCGCACCAGATGCAGGAGCGGGTCGGCCAGCTGCTGCAGCACGCCCCGGTCGAGCTCGGTGTCGGCGCCCCGGACCTCCCAGCGCACGTCCTTGTTCTGGGCGCGCGCCAGGTCGCGCACCGCCCGCTGCAGCGAGTCGGTGATCGTCGCCACCGGCACCATGCGGGCCCGCATCGTGCGCTCCTGCAACTCGTTGAGGACGCGCGACATCTCACGGAACTCGGGAATGGCGTCGGGGTCGGCGCCCAGGCGCTCACCCAGCAGGCGCCCGACGCGCAGGTGGGCGGCGGCCGACTCCCCCACCAGCCGCACGAGCTCGTCGAGCCGGCTCACGGGGACCATGACGGTCTCGCTCTCGGCCCGGGAGCGCCGCTCGGTCGCGGCGGGCGCGGCCGGTGCCGCCGCCTCGGGCGCGCCGTCGACGTCAGGCTCCGGTTCTACGGCCGCAACCGGCTGACTCATGTTGACCGCCTGCAGCCGCGCCGCCATGTCGACGGCCTGGTCGTGGCGTGACCCGCCCTCCAGCTCGACCGGGATCATCTGCACGAGCTCGTCACACGCGGCCAGCAGCACGTCGACGACATCCGGCGTGGGCAGGCGCTCGCCGCTGCGCAGCTGCTCGAGCAGGTCCTCCATGGCGTGGGCGACCATGCCGACGTCGTCGAACCCCACGACGGCGGCGCCGCCCTTCAGCGTGTGGGCCTCGCGGAAGATCGAACGGACGAGCTCGACGTCGCTGCCCCGCTCCTCCAATTGCAACAGGTCCTGACCAAGGCGGGCCAGCCGCTGCTCGGCCTCCTGGGCGAAGAGCTGCTTGAACTCCGCCTCGCGTTCGCCCAGGCTCACTGCGCCAGTCCTCCGGTGTGGGCGGGCGCCAGCAGCACGTCGACGTCGACGAGGGTGGCGACGCGGCCGTCGATCGCGTAGCTGCTCAGGCCGCCCACGATTTCGGCGCCGCCGATGGGGTCACCCAGCTCGACGGCCTCGGGCGCGCCCGTGGCCGCCAAACCGGCGGGGCCGGCGGCCGTGAACACGACGACGGCGAACTCGGGCGTCGTGCCGCCCCCCAGACCGAGCAGCGCGGCCGTGTCGAACAGCGGCACGATCTCGCCCCGCAGGTTGAAGAGGCCGAGCACCGGTGCGGGCGCGGTCGGTACGGCGGCGAGACCGGGCGCGGCCACGACCTCGCGCACCGCCGGCATGCCGATCGCATACCAGTCGGGCCCAACCGGGGTGAGCAGTGCGTGCACGGTGGTCGGTCAGACCCCGGCGCCCGCGTGCACGGGCTGACTGCCTGTCCCGTTGGTGTGGCCCG
>JAFATL010000152.1 GCA_019243975.1 Actinomycetota bacterium
AGTTCACTCCGGTCAGCCAGACGGCAGTCACGGGCGCCGGCACCGCCGCCAGCCCCTATCAGGTCGTGACCCGCGTGACCGCCGGCACGACCGGTATCCAGGTCACCCAGACCGACTCCTACGTGGTGGGGCAGGAGTCGTACCGAACCGACGTCGCGCTGACCAACGTCGGCGCGTCGTCAGCCAACGTGGTCGTGTATCGCGCCAGCGACTGCTACCTCCAGAACTCCGACCAGGGCTTCGGCGCCGCCGACACCTCGACGGGCTCGGTGTCGTGCGTCGGCAGCTCGCTGCAGGGCACCAACCACGTGCCGAACAGCCGCATCGAGCAGTGGTACCCGCTCACCGGCGGGAGCCACTACGTACACGACAACTACGCGCAGGTGTGGTCGAAGGTCCTCAGCCGGCAGCCCTTCCCCAACGCGTGCAATCTGTGTGCGACGTTCCAGGACAACGGCGCGGGTCTGAGCTGGAGCGCGACCCTGCCCGCCGGACAGAGCACCACCCGGTCCGAGCTGCTCACCTTCTCGCCCGTGGGCACCTCGGCGCTGCCGACGACGGTGACGGCCGACGGCGCGGCCGTGGCACCCGGCGACCCCACGGGTTACTCGATCACCATCGCCAACCCGAACGCGGTCGGCATCACCCTCACGTCGATCTTCGACGACCTCCCTGCCGGTTTCAGCTACCGACCCGGCACGACCACCGGCGCGTTGACCGCCGACCCATCCGCGACCAACAACGGCAGCCACTTGCAGTGGACGACCAATGCGGTGGTGCCCGCCAACGGACAGATCCAGATGCATTTCGGCGTTACCGCGCCGACGGCGCCAGGTGACTCCTACGACAACGCCGGCGGCACGGCCGCGGGCACTGCGACGGTGGCCCCGAGCGGCAACACCGCCAAGATCACCGTCCTCGGCCCCGCGTCGCTGACCATCGGTGCGGACCGCACCAGCGTCGCCGCCAACCCGTCGAGTGTCCCGTTGTCGACGATTCCCTTGCAACGCACGTCGCCGGCGGTGCAGAGCGCCCCCATCCCGCTCCTGCCGATTCTCGGCGCGCCCATCCCGCTGCTGCCGATTCTCAGTGCCCCGATCTACCAGCTGCCGCTTCTCGGCGCGCCGATCCCGCTGCTGCCGATCCTCAGCGCGCCGATCCCCCTGCTGCCGATCCTCAGCGCCGCCATCGGGTTCGACGTTCTGAAGAACCAGTCCGACCTCGGCGGGGCCCCGGCGGTCAAGGCCGGCCTGGCCGACATCTCACTGTCGTCGTTGCGGATCATCAGTGGTGACGGCTGGCCGGCCCGCCTGGCCGGCACACCACTCGCCGGTCGGCAGCTCGAGTCGTTGACGTTCGCCGACGCCCTCGCCAACGTGCCGAGCGACAAACTGCCGACGCTCGGTCAGATGGACCTGTCGGGCTCGGCGCTCGGGCGCATCAGCACCATCAGTCTCCTGATGGGCGACACCCGCCTCACGGGGATTGGTGGCGTCGACTGGTGCACCGAGCTGCAGAACCAGGGCCACCTGAGCTGCGGCGCCGACCTGGGGGTGCCGGGTAGTGCGGATCAGGGGAAGTCGGCCACGCTGCTCAGCCTCGAGGTGGCGGGGATCAACCTCGACGCGATCAACGGCCTCAAGCAGGTCACCTTGCGCCAGGTGCAGTTCCCGCCCAGCGGTCAGGCCGCCTTGCCGGCCATCGCATTGACGTCGTTCGACCTCTATTCCTCGAGCATCGGTGGCATCTCCCTCACGTCGATCGCCAATCCCTCATCGGTCGTCGACTGCACGAAGGTCAACTGCGCAGCAGGATCGACCGCGAACCTGTGGAACGCGTCGCAGGCCGGCGCCATCCGCAGCAACGCGACCATCGCGTCGCTCGGCGACGCCGCCGGCGGGCTCACCCTGCAGGAGGCCGTCCTCGGCACCTACCCGCAGAGCAACGCCAACTCCTACGCCATCCCCGCCGACAAGCTTGGCGTGCTCGGTTACGGCGGCCCGGGCGCCACCGAGGTCAAGTACCACCTGGCCTTCAACAACCCCCATGACCTCGGGCACCCGGTGATGACGGTGACGCTGCCGCCCGAGTTCCGCTACCAGCCGGGGTCGGCCGCCGTGAGTGTGAACGGAGCGCCGATGGCGAACGCTCCCACCCCGACCGCCAACGCCGAGACGTTGACGTTCGACTTCGCCGGCTTCACGCTGCCTGCTGGTCGGCCCCTGACCGTCGACCTGGCCGCCCGGCCTGGCCTGCAACTTGGCCTCATGAACGCGACCGCCGTGGTGAGCGGCGACAGTTTCAGCCTCAACGCCGGGACCGCGGCGCCCGTGCAGGTCACCGAGACAAATGAGACCGGCGACGGCCTGACGCCGGCGGCGCCCATCCAGCCCGGGAACATGGTGTTCGGGTTCATGAGCCACGCCGGCGACGTGGACACCTACACGTTCCCGGCGCCGGCGCCCGGATCGCAGATCGACGTCTACATGACCTGCGCCACATGCGACGCCGATCTCACGCTGTACCACCCGGCTTCGGCCAAAGCGCACAACCCGCTGCGCCCCGCATCCGGCACGCCCGCGGTCAACGCGGAGCAGGACCAGGCCCTCGGCCTGAGCAACCTCGGTGAACCGTTGGTGCCGGGCACGCTCGACGACGTGCCTCTTGCCAACCTTCCGGTGGCCGGCATCTCGGCAAACCGCGGCACCGCGTCGGAAAGCGTGCACGCCCTGGCGTGGGACGCCGCGCCCGGTTCGAGTTACACGATCCAGGTGGCGAGCTACAACGGCTCGACCAGCCCCAACGCCTATGGCTTGCACGTGTCGGTGACGCCGCCGGCGTCGTTGCCCACCGGCAACGCGCGCGTGTTCCCGCACGACGCCGACGCCACGCGCGACACCCCGTCGATCGGCGCCATGGACGGGGTGCAGACGCTGCTGGTCGCCGACCGCGAGCGTTTGCGCCGGGCCTTTGGCGACGCGAGGGCTCAGGTGGCCCTCGACGCCCTCGATCGCCTGACCAGTGCCCCTGGGCTCGGTGTGAAGACCTTGTTCGTCGACGCCTACTCCGACGTCCAGAGTGCCTTCGCGGCGCTCGACGCCAAGCCCAGTGATCCCGAGCTGTCGAATGACGTTGTGCGCATCATCAACGCGCACGTCGACGCGCTGCTCGGTGCCAACCGCGCGAGCGTGCAGAACATCGTGTTGGTCGGCACCGACGAGGTGCTGCCGATGGCGCGTGTCCCCGACCTCACGTCGACGGCCAACGAGCGCACCTTCGCACAGCAGCTCGGGCCCCTGGCCTCGGCGACGGGTGGGAACGACGCCCTGCTGGGCGCGGCCGCCGCCGGCACGATCATGACTGACGACCCGTACGGGTCGTTCACCCCGCGGCCGTTCCTCGGTACGTACCTGTACGTGCCCGACGTGGGTCTCGGACGACTCGTCGAAAGCCCTGAGGACATCGCCGCCGTCATCAACCAGTTCCTCACGCCCACCCAGGCCGGCGACGCGCCCGGCGTGCTGCGTCCGTCGTCCAGCCTGGTCACCGGCTACGACTTCATGACGCCGCTCGCCAACTCGCTCCAGTCGACGCTCAAGCAGAGCGTGACCCCCGGCCAGGTGTCCACCCTCATCGGCAGCGGTTGGAACAAGAACGACCTGACCACCGCGTTCTCGGGCGCCCATCCGGTGCCCGACATCGTCTCGCCCAACGGGCACTACTCGCCCAACGCCATGGAGCCGGCTGATCCCAGCGCGGGCCTCTTCACCACGGACGCCTTCGGCGGCTCGACGCCGCCCGACATTGCCAAGCGGATCATCTTCGAGATGGGCTGCCATTCGGGCTTCAGCATCAGCAACTTCCTCTCCTCCGGCGGCAGCGCACCCGACTGGCCCGAGACGTTCCTCGGCCGCGGCGTTGCGGCCTTCGTCGGTAACACTGGCTTCGGTATCGGCGTCGACTCCGCGGTGGCCTTCTCGGCCCGGGTGATGTCGGGCTTCGCCGCCAACCTCTCGCAGCTCCCGTTGGGCCGTGCGCTCAGCCAGGCCAAGCAGGACTACCTCGGAGGCGGGCAGCCCAACGTCTACGACTACAAGGTGATGGCCGAGGCGACGTACTTCGGTCTCCCGATGTTCCGCCTGCCCGGTGCCAACGCCGTACCCGCGCCGGCACCGCCGCGGCCGACCTACAGCGATGCCACCACCGGTCTCCAGGTGGCCGACATCCAGGCCGCCAACCCCGACGACGGGCGCTGGCAACTCAACACCACCAACCACGGGCAGTACTACACGCTGCGGCCCGACCTCCAGACGGCGGTGTCGCCCAACCGCCCCATCCAGCCGAAAGTCACCCTCGACGTGACCGAACCCGGCGTGAGCGCGGGTGGCGTGCAGCTCACCGGCTTGCAGTCGGTCGACCAGCAGAACTTCGATCCCGCCCTGGCCCGGGTCGTGGTGGCGACGGCGGGCAACGAGGTTGAGTCGCAGTTCGCCGACGTCATCTATCCGACGACGCTGGCGGGCATCGCCTCGTCGTCCACGGCGGCCGGGGCCCGGGATCAGGCCGTGCTCATCCCCGCCCAGTTCCAGTCGACGCCGGGCAGCCCGACCACGACGGGCCGCGAACGGCGCTTCCTCAACATGACGGGACGCGTCTTCTACCGGCCCGCCGGCGCCACCGACACGCTTCCGCCGCTCTTCCATACGATCAGCGCCACCAAGACCGGTTCGATTGCCAGCTACCGGGTGACCGTCGACGACGTGGGCGGCGGCGCGGTGAGAGACGTGACGCTGCTGTACCACGACGGCACCACCGCCACGTGGCAGTTCCGCCACTTGGCCAAGGCAGCCGACGGCAGCTGGGTGGGTGGCTTCCCGATCGGCAGCGGCCAGGTCGAGTACCTGGTGCAGGCGGTCGACAACAGCGGCAACGTGGCATCGAGCACCAACAAGGGCGACTTGTTCGACTCTGCCCTCCCGGTCGCCGGCTCGCCCGACATCCACGCAACCGTGGGCTCGCCCGACGGCAACGGCTGGTACGCCAACAACACGACGGTCACGCTCGACGGCCCGACCGGCACCACCTTCGCGGTGTCCGACAACAACGGCCCAGCCACCACCTACAACTCGGGACAGGCGTTCCCGGTCACGGGCGACGGTGTGCACACGCTGCACTACGTCGCCAACCCCAGCGGCGCCACCGGCGACGTGACCGTGCCCATCGACGTCAACCCGCCGACGATCAGCAGTGGGGCGGACCGGCCCGCCAACGCCAACGGGTGGTACAACGCGCCCGTCACCGTGCACTTCACCTGCGCCGACAGCGAGTCGGGCGTGGCCTCCTGCGAACCCGACCGTACGGTCTCCACCGACGGCGCCAATCAATCGGTGACGGGCACGGCCAAGGACTACGTCGGCAACACCACGACGTCGACCGTCAGCGGCATCAACATCGACAGCGTGCCACCCACGATCGCGGGGGCGGCAACGACGCAACCGAACGGCGCCGGGTGGTACAACCACGCGGTCACCGTGCACTTCGCGTGCGACGACGACCGCTCCGGCATCGGCTCGTGCCCGGCCGATCAAACGCTCACCGCCGAGGGGCGGAACCAGTCGGTCACAGGGACCGCGGTCGACAAGGCCGGTAACGCCACATCGATCACCGTGTCGGGGATCAACATCGACACCACGCCGCCCGCCGTCACCGTGACCGCAGACCGGGCGCCCAACGCCAACGGTTGGTACGCGGGGCCAGTCACGTTCCACTTCACGTGCAGTGACGGGGGCTCGGGCACCAGCACCTGCCCGGCCGATCAGACGCTTGCTGGCGACGGCGCCAACCAAAGCGTCAACGGCACAGCCACCGACGCGGCCGGCAACGCGGCCACCGCCACGATCGGCGGGATCAACATCGACCGGACGCTGCCGACCCTGAGCGGTGCCACCGATCGTGCCCCCAACGCCAACGGTTGGTACAACGCCCCCGTCACGGTCCGTTGGACCTGCGGCGACGCATTGTCGGGCGTGGCGTCGTGTTCCGGTCCGTCGACGGTCAGCGCCGAGGGCGCCAACCAGTCGGTGACCGGCCTCGTCGTCGACAAGGCCGGCAACTCGGCGCTGGGTGCCGTGACCGGCCTCAACGTCGACCGCACGGGCCCGTCGTCTGCCTTCAACGGCAACGGACTCATCATCGTCGCCCCGGCCGGCGTGGTGGGGGGCACGGCGGCCGACACGCTGTCCGGTGTCAGTGCGGTGACCGTCACGTTCACCAACGCCCTGACCGGCCTTTCCCAGTCGAGTGCCGCCACCCTGACGTGCAACGCGGCTCGTACCACCTGCAATTGGACAGTGACCGCCCCGTCGGTTGTCGGTCTGTACCACGCGTCGTCCGTCGCTACCGACCGGGCGGGCAACGTGCAGTCGGCCGCGACCCAGCGCGACGTGCAGGTCGTGAGCTGAGATGACCACGCTCGAACTCGAGCTGGAGGACACGGGCCAGGACCTCGCGCCGTACGTCCCCCGGCTGGTCCTGGCGTGGGCGCTCGAGTCCCCGCATGCCAACTACCGGCGTATCCCCGGGACGATGGTGTTCTGCGACGTCTCCGGCTTCACGGCCCTGTCGGAGAGACTGGCGTCGAAGGGGAAGGTGGGCGCCGAGGAGCTGACCGAGATCCTCGACGGCGTCTGCTCGGCGCTGCTTGCGGAGGCGGCCCGCTTCGGCGGCAGCATGCTCAAGTACGGGGGCGACGCCGTGCTCGTGTTCTTTTGGGGCGCGGGACACGAGCGCCGTGGCGCGGCCGCCGCGATGGCGATGCGTGCAGCCCTGCGCGCTCGGGCTGGACATCGCAGTTCGGTAGGTGCGGTTCGGCTGCGCATGTCAACCGGCGTACACAGTGGCGACTTCGACTTCTTCCTCGTCGGTGAGTCGCATCGCGAGTTGGTCGTGGCCGGCGAGGGCGCCAGCATCACCTGCGCGATGGAGGCGGCTGCCGACGCGGGCGATGTGCTGCTCAGCGCGTCGGCGGCGGCGGCGCTGCCCGCCTCCTGTTTGGGCGCGAACAAGGGCGATGGCGTCCTACTCCGACGGGCGCCGCTGGCCGACGCGGTGGATTTCGCGGAGGCCTTGCGGCCGACAGGCGTTGACGCCGCTCCCTTTGTCCCACTGGCGGTGCGCACCCACCTGGCCCAGGGCGGGGACGAACCGGGCCACCGGCAGGTGACGGTCGCCTTCATCGCCTTCAGCGGCCTCGACCAAGCGCTGGCCGACGATGGCGGACACGTGGTTGCGGACCGCCTGCAACGCTTGCTCACGACCGCCCAGCACCACTTCGACGAGCACGGCATCGCCCTGCTTACCGTCGACATCTACGAGGACGGCGGCAAGATCGTCGCCGCGGCGGGCGCTCCCATCACCTGGGAGAACAATGACGAGCGCATGTTGCGTGCGGTGCGGGCGATCCTCGACGACGACTGCGGTCTGGCGCTTCACGCTGGTATCAACCACGGCTCCGTCTTTGCCGGCGACGTCGGACCCGTGTTCCGGCGTACCTACACCGTGCTGGGCGACGGCGTGAACACTGCCGCGCGAGTCATGGCCTCGGCAGCGGACGGCCAGCTGCGGGCAATGCCTGCGGTGGTGGACCGTGCCGAGACACGGTTCGAGTTGACGCAGCAGCCGCCCTTCATGGCGAAGGGCAAGCGCGAGCCGTTGACCACGGTCGCCGTGGGTCGCAGCCTGGGTCCGCGGCGCGACCCGTCCCGTCTCCTCCCGCTCGTTGGCCGGTCCCGCGAGCTGGCCACGCTGTCCACCGTGCTGGGCGCGGCGATGGCGGGCCGGGGCGGCGTTGTGGAGCTGGTCGGGCCCGGCGGCATCGGCAAGTCGCGCCTCGTTCAGGAGCTTGCCGATCCTGATCGCATTCCCCTGCTGATGGCTCGGTGCGCCCAGTACGACGAGGCCACCCCGTACTTCGCCGTGGCCCAACTCGTCCGGGCCGCCACCGGTCTCGATTCGGACTCAGACGGCAACGAACTCGCGCACTGGGTGCGGGCCGTCGCGCCGGAGTTGACGCCTTGGCTGCCCTTGCTCGCGATGGTGCTCGGCATCGACGTCGGCACGACTTCCGAGGTCGAGCAGCTCAGCGAGCAGTTCAAGCCCGCTCGCTTGCGTCAGGCCGTGTGCGACCTCCTCGCTCATGCCATGCCCGGCCCGGCTTTGCTGGTGGTCGAGGACGCGCACTGGATCGACAATGCCTCTCGCGAATTGTTGACGCAGCTGGCCACGGACGTGCCGTTGCAGCGTTGGCTGCTCCTGGTCACTCGCCGACCGACCGGTGATAAGCTGTTCGAAGGCGGGGCGAGCCGCACGATCGAACTGGAAGCGCTCGACGAAACGGACGCGGCGCAGTTGGTGCGCCTCGCGTCGCCGGTCGATCTGCTGCCCGACCAGATCGCGCATGTGGCGAACCAGGCCGCCGGCCACCCGTTGTTCCTGCGGGAGCTGGCGGAGGCGTTCGAGGACGCGAGCGAAGCCGAACTCCCTGAGTCCGTTACCGCCCTCGTGGCATCCCGTATCGACCGTCTGCCGCCGACCGACCGGGCGGTCCTCCGGTCTGCGTCGGTGCTCGGGGCCCGGTTCGAGCGAGGTCTGCTCCGCGAGCTCGTTCCTGCCGCCGATCTGCGGCCGTTGCGCGAGTTCATGACCGAGGACGGCCCCACCGTCAGGTTCCGCCAAGACCTGTTCCGCCAAACCGCGTACGACTCGCTGCCCTTCCGGCAGCGGCGGTTGCTCCATGCCAGCGTGGCTCGGGTGCTCGAGGCCGACGCGGGGGAGGCGAACGATGCGGTGCTCTCGTTCCACCTCTTCCACGCCCAGGCCTACGACCGTGCCTTCGAGCGCGCCCGCCGTGCCGCCGACGACGCGCGAGCGAGGCTGGCGTTCGGTGACGCAGCGACGTTGTACCGGCGGGCCGTCCAAGCCGCCAGGCACGTGCGCACCCTGGGCCCTCCGGAGTTGGCGGCGACATGGAAGTACCTCGGCGACGTGCTGACGCGCCTCGGGCGTATGAGCCAGGCCTCGGATGCGTTCCGGGCCGCGCGCCGTCTGGTGGCCGACGACCCGCTCGAGCTCTCGCGCCTGCTGCTGTTGGAAGGCCAGATCCGATCGGAGCAAGGGCAGCTCGCGCCCGCGATGCGGTGGTACCGGCGTGGGGTGGCGGCAATCGATGGGCTCCCGAAATCGGCCGACACGCGGCAGTGCCTCGCCCGTCTACGCGTCGCTATGGCGAGGGTGTACCTCGCCCAGGGTGCGGCAGGGGAGTGCGCGCGCCTGGCGTCGGAAGCGGCCGGGGCAGCCGCCGGCATCGAAGACGTGATCACCCTCGCCCACGCGTACGCGGTGCTCGGCGTGGTGGCGGCGGCGACGGGCGACCCAGCCGGCGCCGAGCACTACCAGCGGGCGCTCGGGTTGTATCGAGCGGCCGGCGACCCGATGGGTGTCGGCAACGTGCTCAACAACCTCGGCATGCAGGCCTACTTCGCAGGCGACATGCAGGAGGCAAGCCGGCTCTATGGCGAGAGCCGCGACGCGCTGGCGGCGGCAGGGGCCCTCGTTGCCTCGGCCATCACCGCCAACAACCTGGGGGAGATCCTGTCCGACCAGGGCCGTCTCGACGAGGCCGAGGCGGTCTTCACCGAAGCGCTCAGCACGTTGCGCGCCGCGGGTGTGTGGTACGAGCACTACGCGGTGCGCAACCTCGGCCTCGTCGCGCAGCGTCGCGGCGACGTTGACCTCGCCCGGGTGCTGTTCACCGACGCGCTCGACGGTTTCGCCTCCGTGCGGGCAACCGACGAGGTAACCGCGACGGAAAAGATGCTCGCAGAGGTCGGGCCGGTGCTCGCGCCCGTCCCCGGCTAAGCGTTCTTGGGCAACTCGCTGAACGGCACGGTCTTGTCGTTGTTGGGCTCCTTGGGGAGGCCCAACACGCGCTCGCCGATGATGTTCTTCTGAATCTGGTCGGTGCCGCCGTAGATGGGCGGCGCCTGCGCGTACAGCGCGGTGGTGGTGACGGCGGCGAGGAACGGGTTGCCGGTGGCGGCGTCGAGCGCTTTCTTCTGCTCGTCGTCGTAGGCGTGAAGCGTGCCGTAGGCACCGATGATCTGCAGGCCCAGGTCGCGCTGGGTGCGCACGATGTCGCTCATGGCCAGCTTGGAGATGTTGCCCATGCCCGGGATGTCGCGGCCGGCGGCCTTGGCCGCCTTGGTGCGCTCGGCGTTGTAGCGGCCGATCTCACCGAGCGTGTGGAGCTTGGCGATGCCCTGGCGGATGATCGGGTCGGAGATCTTGCCGTTGTTCTGGGCCATACCGATCAGCAGCTGCGCGGTGGACTGGCGGGCGCGGCCTTCGGTCTTCTTGGGCCGGCCGGCGGCGCGGGCCATGACGAAGTCGCCGGCCCGCCGGTCGAGGTGGTTGGCCACCGTGCCGGGGATGGCGCCGAAGCCACCGCCACCGGCGCTGCCGCCGCCGGCACCGAGGCCGGCGCGCTCATGTCCGAGCGTCGTGTTGGCCACGGCCCAGCCGTTGTTCTTGCCGCCGATGATGGCGGCGTCGGGCACGCGGGCGTCCGACATGAACACCTCGTTGAACATGGCGTGACCGGTCATCTCCCGCAGCGGGCGCACGTCCATGCCCGGCTGGTGCATGTCGATGGCGAACCAGGTGATGCCCTGGTGCTTGGGCACCTCGGCGTTGGTGCGGGCGAGGAGCATGCCGAGGTCGGCGTACTGGCCGCCCGAGGTCCACACCTTCTGGCCGTTGATGATCCACTCCTCGCCGTCCTGCACCGC
>JAFATL010000162.1 GCA_019243975.1 Actinomycetota bacterium
TGGCGACGGGGTCGGCGGGGGGACGGGTCGACGTGTCGCCCAAGGGCGGGACCGCGGGGTTCGTGGCCGTGCTCGACGACCACCACCTGGCGCTGCCCGACATGGCCGGCAACAACCGCCTCGATTCGCTGCAGAACATCGTCGGCAGCGGCCACGCGTCGTTGCTGTTCCTCGTGCCGGGTGTCGACGAGACGTTGCGCGTCGTCGGGCGGGCGTCGATCAGCGTCGACCCCGACGTGCTCGAGCAGTGCCCGATCGAGGGCATGCGGCCCAACGTGGCGATCGTGCTCGAGGTGCAGACGGCCTACATCCACTGCGCCAAGGCGTTTCGCCGCAGCGGCCTCTGGCATCCGGAGCGGTGGCCCGACACGTCCGACATGGCCACGACCGCGTGCATGCTTGCCGACCACGTCGGTATGCCGAGCGGCGAGATCAACGCGGCGTTCCTCGAAGCGTCGTACGCCAAGACGACCTGGAAGATGGGAGGCGAGCCGGCGTGAGCCTGTCGCGATCGATCGAAGGGCGGGTGGCGATCGTCACGGGCGCCGGCAGCGGCATGGGTCGCGCCACCGCGCGCCTGTTCGCCGAGGAGGGCGCGTCGGTGGCGGTGGTCGACCTGGTCGGCGAGCGCGTGCTCGAGGTGGTCGACGAGATCAAGCAGGCGGGCGGGGCCGGCCGGGTCGAGGGCTTCACCGCCGACCTCGGCGACCGCGGGGTGATCCCGGGCCTGGTCGACTCGGTGGTCGAGACGTTCGGCCCCGTCGACATCCTCATCAACAACGCGGGCATGAGCTTCCCGTCGCCGATCGACGGGCCTGCGTTCGAAGAGGCGTGGGACCGCTCGTTCGCCGTCAACCTCACCGCCCAGGCGTTCCTCATCCGCGCCTGCCTGCCTCACCTGCGCCGCAACGGCGAGGGGCGCATCGTCAACATCGCGTCGACCGAAGGGCTGGGGGCGTCGGCGATGATGGCGCCGTACACGGCGTCGAAGCACGGCGTGGTCGGCCTCACCCGGTCGCTGGCGGTCGAGCTGGGCGCCAGTGGCGTGACCGTCAACTGCATCTGCCCGGGCCCGATCCGCACGGGCATGACGGCGCCCATCCCCGACGACGCCAAGACCAAGTTCGCCCGCCGCCGAGTGCCGCTGCGCCGTTACGGCGAGCCCGAGGAAGTGGCCAACATCACGCTATCGCTGGTGCTGCCGGCGGCGTCGTACCTCAACGGTGCCGTCATCCCCGTCGACGGCGGCATGCTCGCTCAGAACACCTGAGGTATCTCGCCTAGGTTGGGCTGCATGGGACGAGGTTCGCTGTCGAAGGTCAGGGCCAAGCACGAGCGCGTGCGCAAGGTGAAGGCGCGCCGCAAGAAGGTCGCCACCGCCAAGGGCACCACCCGCAAGGGGTCCTGACCAGGGAGTTTGTCGACCGCGATGAGTTTCGCGGGCCGGTTACGTCTCAATGGGCGTGGTCGTAGACTCGAGAGCCGTGACTGCTACCGGCGACGCGGTCGCCACTGAGCTGCGTCCCGAGAACCTCGAGCAGTACCGGCGGGAGCTGACCGCCTACTGCTACCGCATGCTGGGCTCGGCCTTCGAGTCCGAGGACGCGGTGCAGGACACGCTCGTGCGGGCCTGGAAGGCGGCCGACTCGTTCGAGGGCCGCTCGTCGGTGCGGTCGTGGCTGTACCGCATCGCCACCAACGTGTGCCTCGACATGCAGCGCGGCCCGCAGCGCCGGGCCCGGGCGATGGACTTCGGCCCCGCCGGCACGACCGACACGTTCACTGGCGAGATCCTCCCCGAGCACGCGTGGGTGACGCCGATTCCTGACAGCCGGGTGCTGCCCGACGACGGCGACCCGGCCGAGCTGGCCGAGACGCGCGAGACCATCCGCCTCGCGTTCGTCGCCGCCCTGCAGCACCTGCCGGCGCGCCAGCGGGCCGTGCTGATCTTGCGCGAGGTGCTGCGGTGGCAAGCCACCGAAGTGGCCGAGCTGCTCGACACCAGCGTGGCGTCGGTCAACAGCGCCCTGCAGCGGGCGCGCGCCACCCTCGCCGAGCGCGACGTGGACGACACCGGTGCCGTCAAGGTCGACGCCGACCACGCCGAGCTGCTGGCCCGCTACGTCGAGGCGTTCGAGGCCTACGACATCCCCAAGCTGGTGACGTTGCTGCAGGACGACGTGCTGCAGACGATGCCGCCGTACAACTTCTGGCTGCAGGGCGCCGAGGAGATCGGCAAGTGGATGCTCGGCCCCGGCATCGCCTGCGACGGCTCGCGCTGCATCGTCACGTCGGCCAACGGCCGCCCCGCCTTCGGTCAGTACCGGGTCGACCCCGACGGCGGCTGGGCCCCCTGGTCGCTCACCGTCCTCGAGGTCGAGGGCGGCAAGGTCGCCGAGATCCACGCCTTCCTCGACACCAACCTGTTCGCCGAGTTCGGCCTCCCCGCCCACCTCGACGCCGCCTGACCGCCCCACATCCCGCCCGCTTTCGTGCACGAACTCGTCGTATAGACGAGTTCAAGCGCTAAAGCGGGTCGGAAGACGTCGTCAGCACCTCGGCCAGGCCGGCCAGGGCGATCACGTCACTGAGCCGGGGGTCGGCCTCGCGCACGGAGATGGCCCAGCCGAGGCGGCGGGCGGCCAGTTGCAGGCGGGCCAGTTCGTCGACGAGTGCGAGGGCGGGGCGGCCGTCGCACTCGATGTCCCACGCGGCCAGCACGTCGTCACCCCTGACGAGAACGACGCGAGCGACCCGGTGGAGCGGCACCACGCTTGGTAGGACGACGGCGACGCGGAGAACTCATCGGCGTGC
>JAFATL010000224.1 GCA_019243975.1 Actinomycetota bacterium
GTGTTCGTCCACCGCCAACTGGGTGATGGTCGACCACAAGGGCAGCTACTCGACCTACTACCACCTCGACACCGTGAAGGTGGCCAAGGGTGACTGGGTCACCGAGACGACGCAGCTGGGCACGGTCGGTACGACGGGCCTCGCCAACCGGGGCTGCTGGCCCCACCTGCACTACGAGAAAGACAGCACGGCGACCGCGTCGACGCAGTCGTCTGCGATCGATCCCGGTGGGTTGCAGACCTGCTACGGCAGCGTGCTCAAGACGTTCCCCGACGCGTGGGGCCTGTCGACGTGGGAGGGCATCCCCTGGGGCACGCGCACGCTGCACAGCGACGGCACCACGTGCAACGGCGCCGACCCGGCGTCGTACGCGGGTCACATCGTGCAGTCGTCCACCGACACGGCGTCGACGAAGACGTCGTGGTTCGTCACGCCCGACCTCAAGCGTGAGCTGATCCCCGACACCAACGCCTACACGTGCGTGAAGGCGTTGCCGTCACCGGGCCCCGACTCGCTGTCGTCGGCCACGCTCAGCCAGCTGCCCGACCAGACAGGGCAGTGGGTCGCATGCGGCGACACCATGCCGGCCAACCGCACGCTGCGGCGCGACATGTACATGAAGTCGGGCGACGGCCGGTACACGTTGTGGCTGCAGCACGACGGCAACCTCGTGCTGTACGGCCCGACCGGCCGCGCCCTGTGGGCCACGTACAAGTACGCGACCCAGTTCGTGATCTTCCAGAGCGACGGCAACCTGGTTGGCTACTCGTCGACCGGCGCGCCCACGTGGTGGTCGGGCACCGACGGGAAGGGCGGGCTGTACTTCGCGGTCCAGAGCGACGGCAACCTCGTCATCTACGCGGCGTCCAAGCCGCTCTGGAACTCGAAGACCTCGGGTCTGACTTGATCCGCCGGAGGCGGACAGTGATTTAGCTTTCGGCCAGCAGTTGGTAGAGCTGGCGGCGGGCTTCCTTGACGATGCCAACCGCCTTCTCGACGAGTTCGGCGTTGCCGGTGGTCGCCACGTTGCGGGCGGCCGCGTGCAGCTGGGTCACGTTCTCGCGGAGCTCGCCGAAGCGACGGTTACCGCGGGCGGCCTGCTCCCACGGGGCGCCGCCGGCGGCCTCGGTGCGGCTGGTCGCCTCTTCCCGGCCGGCGTCGGTGATCTCGTAGACGCGCTTGCCGTCGCGCTCGGTGGAGCGCACGAGCCCTTCGTCCTCCAGCAGCTGGAGGGTGGGGTAGACGGAGCCGGGGGAGGGGCGCCAGGCGCCGCCGGTCTTGGCCTCGAGCGTCTGGATGACCTCGTAGCCGTGGCCCGGGCCTTCGGACAGCACCGCCAGCAGGGCGGTGCGGATGTCGCCCCGGCGCATACGCCCACGCCGGTGGGTGAACTCTTCGGGGATGTCGTCGATGTGTCGTCGCCGCGGACGCCCGCGGCCTCGCATGTCATTCATGGTCGCTAACGATATATCGCGATCAGTCACAATGCAACGTGACGTATCACACACGACGAACTCGCCACACTTGACCGCGACTACGCGGTCAAGTGTGGCGAGTTCGTCAGGCGACACCCAGGGCCGACGCCAGGCGCTGCTTGGCCAGGGTGGCGATGGGCAGGTCGACGCCGAGCTGGGCGCCCAGTTCGAGGGCGAGTGACAGGTCCTTGTCGCCCAGGACCCGGGCGTGGTCCATCGACTCGAACAGGGGGTCGTCGGGCGCCATCGGGGCGGCCGTGTCGCGCAGCATGATCATGGCCGGGCCGCCGGTGATGGGGTCGGTGTGGCGCACAACCGACGCTAGGTCCTGCAATCGCACGCCCGCCGCCTCCGCCAGTCGCAGCGCTTCGCCCACCGCCGCGTAGGTGCAGAACTGCAGCAGGTTGCGGGCCAGCTTGGCGCGGGTGCCCGATCCCACGGGCCCGACGTGCACGATCAGTTCCGCCCACCGCTCGAACGGGTCCCGGCACTTGTCGATGGCGTCGTCGTCGCCGCCGAGCATCGCGGCCAGCCGGCCGGCGTGAGCGCCCATGAACCCGCCGCTCACCGGCGCGTCGACGATGGCGACGCCCTGCGGCCCGGCGACCGCCGCCAGGTCGACAGCGGTCTCGGCGCGGATCGTGGAGTGGATGGCGACGACGGTCCCCGGGCGGGCCCCACCGATGATGCCGGTGTCGCCACTGACGACGTCGCGCACCTGCGCGTCGTCGAGCACCATCACGCTGATCACGTCGCACTGCGCCGCCACCTCGGCTGGGGTGGCGGCAACGCTCGCGCCCTTGTCGGCGAACGCTTGGGTGGCGTCGGCGCGCACGTCGCACACCACCAGCCCGTCGGGCCAGTCGAGCAGGTG
>JAFATL010000319.1 GCA_019243975.1 Actinomycetota bacterium
CTCAACCGCGGCTTTCAGTACATCTCCGAGGCGCTCGACCTCGAGCGGTTCACGATGTTCTCGCTGTCGCCCATTCAGCAGCGCCTCGACCTCCTCGTCGACTACGTCAAGACGGCCACCGTCGACGGCAAGCCGCTGAAGGACGACCCGGTCGTTCGCCAGCGCATCGCGCAGTTGGTGACCCAGACGGCGGCGGCACGCGTGCTCGGCCTGCGCGTCGTGGCGGCGTCGATGAAGGGTGGGGCCCCGCCTACCACCGAGTCGTCGGAGTACAAGCTCTACGCCACCGAGCTGTCGAAGCGGCTCGCCGACGCGGCCATGGACCTCGCCGCTCCCGGCTCCCAGCTGCGCGTGCACACCGAGGACGCGCCGATGAAAGGCCGCTCGGAGTCGACGTACCGCTACACCGTGCTCGACACCATCGGCGGCGGCACCAGCGAGGTGCAGAAGAACATCATCGCCCGCCGCCGACTCGGCCTCCCCAAGAACTTCTAGCCGTGGGCTTCCTCGACGGCATCGTGGTGCTGGATCTCTCCACCGTGGGTCCCGCCGCGCGCGCGTCGAGGTGGCTGGCCGACTACGGCGCCGACGTGGTGAAGGTGGGCGCGCCCGAAGGCGTGCAGATCCAGCCGCCGTTCTACGCCTACAGCGCTCACCGCGGCATGCGGCGCATCGGCGTCGACCTCAAGACCGACGACGGCCGCGAGGAGTTCTTGGGCGTGGCCGACGGGGCCGACGTGATCATCGAGAGCTTCCGGCCCGGCGTCGTTGACCGCCTCGGCATCGGCTACGACGCGGTGAAGGCCCGCAACCCGCGCATCGTCTACTGCTCGACCACCGGCTACGGGCAGGACGGGCCGCGCGCCCAGTGGGCCGGGCACGATCTCAACTACCTGGCCATCGGCGGGTTCCTCGACGTGTGCGGCCGCGGTCCCGACATGCGCCCGCCCATTCCCGGCGCCACCGTCGCCGACAGCGCGGCGGGCGGGATGCACGCGGTGATGTCGATCCTCGCCGCCTTGGTGGCGCGCGCGTCGACGGGCGAAGGTGCATACCTCGACGTGTCGGTGGCCGACGGCGTGCTGGCGTTGATGGCGTTGGCGGTCGATGAGTTCCTCGCCGTTGGCACCGTGCCCGGGCCCGCCCACGGCATCCTCACCGGCCGGTACGCGTGTTACGACACCTACGGCTGTTCCGATGGCAAGTGGCTCACGGTCGCCGCCATCGAGCCTCGCTTCTGGGCCAACCTGTGCACGCTGCTCGGCCTGGAGCAGTGGATCGACCACCAGACCGACGACAGCGTGCAGTCAGAGATCCGGGCCGACCTGCTGAAGTTGTTCCGCACCCGGCCCCGTGACGAGTGGATCGCGGAGCTGGCGGCCGCCGACACCTGCGTGGCCCCGGTGCTGTCGGTGCCCGAGGTCGTGCACGACGAGCAGTACGACGCGAGAGGAGCGTTCGTGGATGCCACTGATCCCGAGCACGGGACGTTCAAGCAGGTGGGCTACGTGCTCGCAGGGAGCGGTGACAACCTATGAGTGACCCCACCGCTCTCATTGACCAGGTGCAGTACGAGGAGGTGGGGGAGTTCCCCGTCGAGCGCGGCTACATCTGGACCAGCTGCTCGTCGGTCGAGAACGGCAACCCGCTGTTCTGGGACGACACCGTCGCGGCCGAGCTCACGAACGGGCCAATTGCCCCGCCCACGATGCTGTCGGTGTGGTTCCGGCCCCACAACTGGGCGCCCGGCCGCACCGAGGTGGCGCTACCGCTGCAGGTCCACTTCGACCTCAAGGAGCAGTACGGCCTGCCCGAGGCGGTGATGACCGACAACACGATCGTGTTCTACGAGCCCGTCCGTCCGGGCGACATCATCACCAGCCATCAGGTCCTCAAGTCGGTGAGCGAGCCCAAGACCACCAAGCTCGGCACCGGCCGCTTCTGGGTGATCGACGTCGAGTACCACAACCAGAACGGCGAGCTCGTCGGCGTCGAGTCGTACACCGGCTTCGGCTACAAGCGGGGTGACGCATGACGCTGATCCTCAAGGAGATCAACGAGGGCGACCGCGTCCCCTCGCTGTCCTACGACGTCACCGCCACCACCGTCGTACTGGGCGCGCTGGCGACGCGCGACTGGCGGCCCATGCACCACGACCACGACTTCGCCGTCAACCGCAACGGCACCAAGGACATCTTCCTCAACACGCCCAACCAGGCGGCGTGGTTCGAGCGCTTCCTCACCGACTGGACCGGCCCCAAGGGGCGGCTGGGGCGCATGAAGTTCCGCATGAAGGGCTCGGTGTTCCCGGGCGACACGATGGTGTTCAACGGCACGGTCACCAAGACCGAGACCGACGACGCCGGCTGCGGCTGGGCGGAGGTCGACGTGTCCCTCACCGTCGACGGCGACGTCAAGACGACGTGCGAAGCCCGCATCGCCATTCCCACCAGCGAAGACGACAACCCGTGGTCCCGGCGCGGCGAGCGCTGGGTGCCCTGAGCGACGGAGCGAGATGGACCTCGACTTCACCCCCGAGCAGGAGTTGCTGGGCGAGTCGGTGCGCGGGCTGTGCGCCCGCCACGCCGGCCTCGACGTGGTGCGCCAGCTCGAGAACGACCCGGTGGGTTACCCCGAGAAGTTCTGGACGCAGCTGGTCGAGCTCGGGCTCACCGACCTGAGCCAGATGTCGATGCTCGACATCGCCATCGTCTACCGCGAACTCGGTCGGTCGCTGGCGCCCACGCCACACTTCGTGAGCCCGTTCCTCAGCGCCTTCGTGCTGTACGTGGCCGGCACCGAGGGCCAGCAAGAGGCGTGGGTGTCGAAGCTCACCGACGGCGAGGCGATCATCACGCCCGCGTGGCTGGAGCCCGACGGTGGGTTCGGCCCCGCGGGTGTCAGCGCGCAGTTCGCCGACGGGCGGGTGACTGGCGTGAAGCGCCACGTCGCGTTCGCCGGTGCCGCCGACCGGCTGCTGGTGCTGGCCCGTGACGGCGCGGGCGGCGACATCGTGTACGTGCTCGTCGACCCCAAGGGTCCCGGCGTCACGCTCACCCAGCAGCAGACGATCAGCTCCGACACACAATTCCGTGTGGACCTCGACGACGCGCCGGGCGAGGTGCTGGCACGCGGCGGGTGGGACGTGTGGCACGAGGCCATGCTCGAAGGCTGCATCCTGCTGGCCGCGCAGGCGGCGGGCGGGGCGCGGGCCGCCCTGGAGTTGGCGGTGCAGTACGCCAAGGACCGCCAGCAGTTCGACAAGCCCCTCGGCGCGTTCCAGGCCATCGCCCACTACCTGGCCGACGCCGTCACCACCGTCGACGCGGCCGAGACCCTCGCCTACGAGGCGGCGTGGGCGCGCGACAGCGGCCAGTCGATCGAACGGCTCGCTCCCATGGCCAAGCTGTTCGCCACCAAGACGTTCCGCGACGTGACGGCGATGGCGCAGCAGGTGTTCGGCGGTGTCGGCTTCACCGTCGAGTACGACATCCAGCTCTACTTCCGCCGGGCCAAGCAGCTGCAGATCTCGTGGTGGGACACCCGCTACCTCGAAGAGCTGGTCGCCGCCTCCGTCTTGGATTCGTGACTTCGTCGCAGCCCTATGGTGCTAATCACAGATAACTAACAGGCGGCTTCTGGCCACAGAATTACGTGGAACAGGCGCGAACGGCCTCGACTCACTAGTAAATGAGTGATAACTTCAGCGCTCGATGAGCGATCTTCGCTTTGAGGGGCGAGTAGCGATCGTGACGGGCGGCGGCCGGGGACTTGGCCGCCAGCACGCCCTCCTTCTCGCCGAGCGCGGTGCCCGGGTGGTGGTGAATGACCTGGGGCCCGACTCCGCCGACGAAGGCCCGGGGCCTGCGTCGCTGGTCGTCGAGGAGATTCGGACGAAGGGCGGGGAGGCAGTCCCCGACACCCATAGCGTCGCCACACCCGACGGCGGTCGCGAGATCGTGGCGACCGCCCTTCGCGAGTTCGGTGGTCTCGACATTGTCGTCCACAACGCTGGCATCGCCCGTTCCGTCGGGATCGCCGAGGTGACGTCCGACCACGTCGACGCACTGCTCGACGTGCACCTTCGAGGGGCCTTCTTCGTCATCACCGCAGCCTGGGAGCACATGCGCGCGCAGAGCTACGGGCGCATCGTGAACATCGTGTCGAACGCTGGCTTGTTCGGGCTTCCCGGCGCGGGGGCCTACTCCGCAGCCAAGGGTGGTCTGGTTGCGTTGACAAAAGCGTTGGCCAGTGAAGGGGGCGCCCACGGCATCCGCGTGAACGCGGTCGCCCCGGTCGCGATCACGCGCCTCACCGAAGGTCTCGACGCCGGTCCGCTCGAGGCGTGGTGGCGGCGGTGGTTCGACCCCCGGCATGTCGCCCCGGTGGTTGGATGGCTGGCGCACGAGTCCTGCCCCGTCTCAGGTGAGGTCTTCTCGGCCGGTGGCGGCCGCGTGGCGCGCGTCTTCGTGGCCGAGACGCCCGGCTTCTGGAGCGAGGACCTCACGCTGGAGCAGGTGCGCGACAACTTCGGACAGATCCGCGCCGAGGACGGCTACGCCCAGCCCGGGAGCTCGGCGGAAGAGATGGCGCTGTACCACCACCTCATGCCTGCAGAAGGAGAAGCCCCATGAAGGTCGGCATGACCTCCGTGTTCCACAACCCTCACGAGGTCCGTTCGGACGCCGAGGTCTATGAAGAGAACCTTCACCTGGCCGACCTCGCCGAGCCTCTCGGATTCGACTCGCTCTGGACGGTCGAACACCATTTCGGCGACTACTGCCTCTCGCCCAATCCGTTCACCTTCTTGAGCTATATGGCGGGTCGGACCGAGCGGATCCAGCTCGGTTCGATGGTCGTCGTCGTGCCTTGGTGGCACGACCCCATCCGGATCGCGGAGCAAGCATCTGCCCTCGACCACATCTCTCGAGGCCGGTACATCTTTGGCCTGGGGCGGGGCGCGGCGCGGTCGGAGTTCGAGGGCTTCGGAGTGCCGATGGATGAGTCCCGCCAGCGGTTCGTCGAAGCGACGGAGATGATCGTGGAGGGCTTGGAGCGGGGCTACTGCGAATACGACGGCGAGCACGTGAAGCAGGTCCGTCGGGATATCCGACCCCGTCCGGCCCGGTCGTTCGTGGGGCGACGCTTCGCTGCCGCTGTCTCGCCAGAGTCTTCCGAGATCATGGCCAAGCTGGGACTCGGCATGCTGGTCATCCCCCAGAAGCCGTTCGATCTGATCGTTGCCGATGTGAAGACGCACAGCGAAGCGTTCCGGGAAGCGTGGGGCGAGGCTCCTCCGGCTCCAATCTGCTCGCTGACCGTCTACTGCGACGAGGACGAAGGTCGGGCCAAGGAGTTCAAGCAGACCCGGGTTCGTCAGCAGGCGGAGAACGTGGTGCGCCACTACGAGCTGGGTGGCCAGCACTTCGCCAACGTAAAGGGCTACGAGTCCTACTCGACCGCCCCCGACGCGCAGGCGGCGATGGTGGACCTCCAGATCGAGCTGCAGGTCTGTGGGACGCCCGATCAGGTCGTCGAGCACATTCGGACGCTCGGCCGCGAGCTCGGGACCGATCACTTCGTCGGCGTCTTCCACTTCGCGGGCATGCCCGTCGAGGAGTCCGAGCGCAGCATCAGGCTCTTCGCACGCGAGGCCCTCCCCACGCTCCAGCAGGCCTGACGGAACGCAGTCGGATGCCCGACGCGATCCGCATCGAGCGCGACGTGGAGATGAAGGCGCGCGACGGTGTCATCTTGCGCGCCGACATCGTTCGGCCTGAGCGGCCCGACCGCGTACCGGCGATCGTGTGTCGCACTCCGTACGACAAGGCGCTGCGTCTCGCCAGCTACGCCCACCTGCGAGCGTTCGACGCGGCTGCGAACGGGTTTGCCGTCGTGTTCCAGGACATCCGGGGCCGCTTCGCCTCCGACGGCGAGTGGGCGCTGATGGGGTGGGACCAAGTCGAACGCGCCGACGGCTACGACTGCGTCGAGTGGGTGGCGGGCGAGCCCTGGTGCGACGGCAGGGTCGGGATGATGGGGGGCTCCTATGAGGCCCTGAACGCGTTGGCCGCCGCAGAGGCCCGACCCCCAAGCCTCCGGGCTATTGCGCCGGCGCTGGTCGGATCGGCGAACGCCCGGATGACCACTCGAATGCTCGAGGGCGTCGTCCTGAGTTGGAGCGCGTTGATCGCGATCGACGTGATCGAAAAGCGCGCCGCGCGAGGGCAGGTCGACGGCGCGGACATGGGCAAGGCCATGGGTGCGCTCGTCGATCCCGCGCGGATCGCGACGACGCTGCCCCTCGACGAGCTCCCACCGTTGACCATCCCTGGCATGCCCAGCTTCCGAGAGCTGACCGAGCGACTGATGGCGTCGAGCGCCACGGTCACGGCCGACCTCGACCAGATCGAGGTGCCCGCGCTGTGGACGACGGGGTGGTGGGACCAGGCCGGTGGGTCCGACCTGTTCCGTGAGGTGCGCGCTCGGGGAGCCACGAGTGCGGCCCGCGAGATGTCACGACTCATCGTCGGGCCCTGGAGCCACACCCAGCATGACGTCCACCTCGGGGATCTCGGGTTCGGCCAGCTGGCGTCGCTCCAGGGCGGTGGCATCGGCGCTGCGCACATCGACTTCTTCACGCGCCACCTCGGGGCGGCCGCCGATCCGTCCCCGCCGACGGTGCGCTACTTCCTCACGGGCACCAATGCGTGGCGGGACGACGTGGACTGGCCCCCGCCGTCCGGCGTTGCCACGCCGCTCTACTTGCACAGCGACGGTGCCCTGTTGACGCGTGCTCCGGAGGCGACGGCGGCGTCGGACCACTACGTCTACGACCCGGCCGACCCGGTGCCTTCCATCGGCTTCCGGGCTCTCAACCTCGGCGGCAGCACGGTGCCCGGCCCTTTTGACCAGCGTCGGGTCGAGTCCAGGGGCGACGTCCTCGTGTACACCTCCGCGGCCCTCGACACCACTGTCGAGGTGGTCGGCGACCCCGCCGTGGAGCTCTTCGTCTCGACGGACGCGCCCGACACCGACTTCGTGGCCAAGCTCTGCGACGTGGATTCCCACGGCATCTCGCGGAACATCGCCGATGGACTGGTCCGCCTGTGTTGGAGCGACGACGGCCGCCAACCGCGCGAAGTTGCTGCCGGCGACGTCGTCCCGGTGACCATCGCACTGGGCCTGGTCGGCCACGCGTTCTTGCCGGGTCATCGCATTCGGTTGCAGGTGACCTCGAGCGCGTTCCCACACTTCGACCGCAACCTGAACACCGGAAATCCACCTGGGTCCGAGACGGCCGGGATGCCCGCCAAGCAGGCGGTCTACCGATGCCAGGGGAGCGCCTCCCGCTTGATGCTCCCAGTCCTGACGGGCCGCGTAGACCAAGGAGACCGAGATGCACGTTGAATCAGTTGCCGACATCGCCAGGGTGCACGGCGCCGAGCGACCTGACTCTGTCGCCATCCTGTTCGGCGATCGCCGCCTCACCTACGGGCAACTCGACGAGCGCTCCAACCGCGTCGCCAACGCGTTGGCAGCCGAGGGAGTGCAACCGCAAGAGCGTGTCGCGTTTCTCGACAAGAACGTGCCCGAGTTCTTCGAGGTCGTGTTCGGCGCGACCAAGCTCAACGCGGTGTTGTGCGCGGTCAACTGGCGGCTGGCACCGCCGGAGGCGGCGTACATCGTCAACGACGCCGAAGCCAAGGTCCTCGTCGTCGGCCAGGACCTCCTGCCCATGCTCGACGCAATGGCATCGGAGCTGACGACGGTGAAGAAGTTCGTCGTTGTCGGGGATGGTGGCACCCACGAGAGCTACGAGACCTGGCTCGAGCGCCACGATTCCACCGACCCCAACGTCGCCGCGGGCCCGGATGACGTGGCGTTCCAGTTCTACTCGTCGGGTACCACCGGGCTACCCAAGGGCGTCATGCTCACCAACGCCAACTGCTTCTCCAACGTCGAGGCCAATAACGACCTCTTGGGGTTCGACGCCGATTCCGTCTGCCACGTCGTCATGCCCTTGTTCCACGTGGCCGGCGGGTTCTGGGGGATCCTCGGTCTTTACAACGGGATTCCCAACGTGCTGATGCACGAGGTCGATCCCGCGCAGATCCTCCGCGACATCCAGGAGCACCGCGTGACCCACACGGTGATGGTCCCGGCGGTGATCCAGTTCGTGCTGATGCTGCCCGAGACCGCGGACGCCGACTTCGGCAGCCTCGAGTTGATCGTGTACGGCGCGTCGCCGATCTCCGAGGACGTGCTGCGGAGGGCGATCGAGGTGTTCGGCTGCGACTTCGTGCAGGCCTACGGCTTGACCGAGACCGCCGGCGGCTGCGTGATATTGCCCGCCGACGACCACGACCCCGACGGCCCCAACTCCCATCGCCTTCGGGCTGCCGGGAAGGCAGCCAGCAACACCGAGGTCAAGGTCGTCGACGCCGAGACGCTCGAGGAGGTGCCGGCCGGGACGGTCGGGGAGATCCTCGTACGCAGCCCGCAGAACATGATCGGCTACTGGAAGATGCCCGAGGCGACGGCTGACACGATTCTTCCCGACGGCTTCCTCCGTACGGGCGACGGGGGATACCTCGACGAGGACGGTTACGTCTACATCCACGATCGGATCAAGGACATGATCATCTCGGGGGGCGAGAACGTGTATCCGGCCGAGGTCGAGAACGCCCTCATGTCACACCCCGGCATCGCGGACGTTGCCGTCATCGGAGTGCCGAGCGATCGCTGGGGCGAGACGCCCAAGGCGATCGTGGTCGCGGCTCCGGGGGCGGAACTGGACGAGGCCGAGATCATCGCCTTCGCCAAGAGTCGGCTCGCCGGGTACAAGTGTCCGACCTCGGTCGACTTCATCGACACGCTGCCCCGGAACCCGTCGGGGAAGATCCTCAAGAAAGACCTGCGGGCGCCCTATTGGGAAGGGCGCGAGCGCCAAGTCCACTGACCGACCTATGCGAACCACGAACGGAGCTGAGCAGGTGACATCGGAAACCCCTGACGACACGGCGATGCGAGCCCTGGCGGAACGCCTGCTGGCGCAGACGCGAGCGCTCGACCTGGAGGGCATGCGTGCGCTGTTCTCCCCGTCCGTCGTGTTTTGGAGCAACGTCGGGCAGGTTGCGTCCCCGCTCGAGGAGCGCATGACCTTCATGGCGCTGGAGAAGGAGGTGTTCGAGGAACTCCGGATCGACGATGTGCGCATCGAGGTCTTCGCCGGCGGTTACGTCCAGCAATGCGTCTTCGCGGGATCCCTGCGGGGCGGCGTCGAGGTGCGCATCCCGACCTGCTTGGTCGTTCGCGCCAGCGACGGTCTGGTCACCTCATTCGAGGAGTACGTGAGCCTCGACCAGATCCAGCCGGTCGTCGACGCCATCATGGCGCTCAGTCGGCCAGCAGCGCCTTGACGATCATGTCCGTCACCCTCTGGCGGAGATGCTCCCTGTCGATACCGCTGGTGTCGGCGCACATGGTGAGGGCCATGGCTTGCACGCCGCGCACCATCACCCGCGCGTAGCCGTCGGGTAGATCGGGGCGCGCCTGGATCAGCACGTGCACCCACTCCTCCACGGAAAGCCGCTGCAGTCGCTCGATGGACGCCCGAGTGCGGGGCTGCAGCGTCCGCAGCTCATACACCGCCACCGACGCGACGGCGGCGTACTCCAGCATTGTGGCGACGTAGAGGTCGGCCATCTCTGCCAGCGCGTCGCGGGGGTTCTCGGCCGACTGCGCGATCTGGCTGGCCCGCTCGAGCACCGGGGCGCCGAACTCGGTGGCCAGCGTTTCGAGGATCTCCTCTTTACTCTGAAAGTGGCGATACACCCCCGGGCCGGTGATGCCGGCCGCCGCTCCGATGTCGTTCATGCCGGTCGCGTGGTAGCCGCGCTCGTGGAAGAGCTTCGCCGCCGCCATCAGCAGCTCCTCGCGCCGCTCCGGACGTCGCTGGGTGCGCCGCTTCTTGGGCTGGCCGGAAGCCGCACCCGGCTCCGACGGCGCCGTGCTGGAACTCATGGGACCATCTTCCTACGTTCAGCCCCTTGGAACCTGGGACCACGCGACGTCGCGGTCCACGCGGACGTCACCGGGCAGGCCCAGGACGCGCTCACCGATGAGGTTGCGCATGACGGCAGACGTACCGCCGCCGATGGTCGCGCACTGCACCGTGAGGAACGCCTTCACCACGTCGGCGCCCGGGTCGGCCAAGCTCATGGACACCGTGTCGGGCTGGCAGAAGTCGTAGTTCGACACCAACGTGGCGTCAGGCCCGAGCAGGGTGAGGCAGAGGTCGTAGATCGCCTGCTCCGTGAGGCCCGTGGCCAGCTTGAGGATCGAGCCCTCGGGTCCCGGGGTGCCTCGTTCCCGACTGTGCTCCGCTCGAAGGGCGGTGAGGCGAAGCACCTCCGCCGCCACCCAGCACCGCATCAGTTCGTCGCGTAAGACCGGGGTCTGGTCGCGGCGCCGCTGCCAGATCTCGACGGCGCGGCCGATCGGGCCCGCGCCGCGAGCACGCCGGCTGGTCCCGCCGATGGCCACACGCTCGTTGGCCAACGTGGCGAGCGCAACGCGCCAGCCGTCGCCGACGGCGCCCAGACGATCGGTGTCGGGGACGTAGACGTCGGTGAAGAAGACCTCGTTGTACTCGGCGTCACCGGTGAGTTGGCGGAGGGGACGGGTCTCGACGCCGGGGCTGTGCATGTCGACGATGAAGAACGTCAGACCCTCGTGCTTGGGCACGTCCGGGTCGGTGCGCGCCAGGAGAAGGCCCTTGTCGGCGATGTGGGCCAGCGTCGTCCACACCTTCTGACCGTTCACAACCCACCCGTCGCCGTCGCGGACGGCACGGGTGGCGAGGCCGGCCACGTCCGACCCGGCACCGGGCTCGCTGAACAGCTGGCACCAAATCTGTTCGCACGTGAACGCCAGGCGGAGCCAGCTGCGGTGCTCCTCGGTGCCGAAGGCGACGATCGTGGGCGCGGCCATCCCGACGCCCATGAGGTTGCGGTAGAGGTTCGACGGCACGCCCGCAGCCGTCAGGCGCTCGTCGACGACCTGCTGGAACCCGGGATCGACGTCGAGCCCGCCGAGACCTGCCGGAAAGTGCACCCACGCCAGCCCGAGATCGAACTGGCATCCCCAAATCGTTTCCGGCCTGTCGCGAGCCGGGTCGCACGCGCTGAGGAGCTTGTCGATGCGTCCCTCGACGAGCCTCGATGTCTCATCGTCGGTCATCGCGGGAGCGTGTGGATCAGGCCTGGGCCTGCGTCGTTGCCGCCAGCGACAAGAGCTTGTCGAGGTCTGGACTGTCACCCTTGAACGAGTAGGGCAGGTCGGCGCCCAGGAGTCGGGCGAGGCGCGCGTCGAGCTTGGTGAGCCGGTCGACGTCCTCTGGCGCATAACCCTCGAAGGGCTGGATGTGCGGCCGCGAGAAACCGGTGTGCAGCGCGATCCGATCGCCCGGCGCCGTACGGCCGCCGCTCGCGTGCCAGGTGTGACCGGTCCAGATGACAATGGATCCACGCGGGGCTTCGACGGCGATCGCCTCGTTGATGCCCTCGCCGGCGCGGGGGTGACGGTGCCGGCGATGGGAGCCGGGCACGACCAGGGTCGAGCCGAGCTCGCCGCTGAAGTCGTCGCAGCACCAGATGCCCACGGCGACGTGGTACTGCGCCGGGAACGGCTCGGGGAAGAACTGGTTGTCGCAATGCAGGGGACCGGCGTTGGCACCTTGCGAGAGGATGCTTCCGGTCGCCACGTTGAGGGCGTAGCCCTCGCCGAGCAGGTAGGTCATCAGCGCCGTCAACTTCGGAGTGAGCACGGCCTCGGCGAACACGTCGTCGTGGGCCAAGAGCCGGTACATCATCGACGTGTTCGGCCCGAAGTCGAACGGCTTCACGCCTCGGTCGCGCGTCTCTTGGGTGATGCGGACGATCGCGTCACGGATCCGGTCGAACAGCTCGAGCGGGGCAGCGTCGGGCACCACCGTGTAGCCGTAGAGCTCGAGCTCGGCCACGTTGCGCTCGACACCGCAGGCGGCGATCTGGGCGGCCAGCCGTCGCTGTGCATCGGTGCCGGCAGTTGCCTGTGCGAACGCGGTCCTGGTCTCAGCCTCGGGTCCGGTCGACGTCGTGGTCACGGAACGCACTCCTCTGGTCGGCGATCGTGAAATGTTATTCGGTATTCACTACGCATGTCGAGCACGCCGCCGAAAAATCAGGTCGTGAAGTTAGTCACTATTTACCGCGACTGCCGCCGAGATACCCGGCGGCCAGTGCTTCGCGAGCGCCGGCGTCGCCGACGTCGAGGCGACGGAGTTGGCCGTCGACGAGGACGGCGGCCCGGTCAGCGACCTCGAGGGCGCGGGTGGCGTACTGCTCCACGAGCACGATGGAGACGCCCGCCGCCCGCAGCGCGGTGATGACGCTGAACACCTCGTCGACGACCTTGGGCGCCAGGCCGAGCGACGGCTCGTCGAGGAGGAGGACGAGCGGCGCAGCGACGAAGGCGCGCGCGAGGGCCAGCATCTGTCGCTCTCCGCCGCTCAGTGTTCCGGCCAGCTGGTCGCGCCGTTCGACCAATCGCGGGAACAGCTCGTCCACTTTCGTGCGCGCGTCCGCCTGCTCCCGCTCGGGTCGGGCGCTGCCGAGGCGCAGGTTCTCCGCGACCGTGAGACTCGGGAAGGTGCCGCGCCCTTCGCGCAGCAGGTAGAGCCCGCAGCGGGCCAACTCGGCCGGGTCCGCGTTGGTGACCTCGACGCCCGCGATGTGAACGGTGCCCGACCGTACGTGCACAACCCCAGCCAGCGCGGCCAGCAACGTCGACTTGCCCGCGCCGTTGGGGCCGAGCACGGCGAAAAGGGTTCCTGCCTCGAGTTCGAGGTCAACTCCCTCGAGGACGTCGGCTTCGTAGCCGGCTCGCAGGCTCCGCGCCTCAAGCAGCACCGAGGTCCCCCAGGTACGCCTCGCGAACTTCCGCGCTCGCCAGCACCTCGGCCGTCGGACCACTGGCGATGCAACTCCCGAAGTCCAGCACGTACAGCCGCTCGCACAAGGCGTTGACCACCGACATGTCGTGTTCGACGAGCAGCAGCCCGCACCCGCAGGCGGCGGCCGCAGCCCGCAATCGGTCGACCAGCTGGGCCGTTTCGTCGTTGTCGAGTCCCGAGGAGGGCTCGTCCAGCAGCACCAGTGCCGGGTCGGTGCAGAGAGCGCGGCCGATCTCCACGAGCCGGGCGAGTCCGCCAGGCAGCGAGCCGGCCAGCATCCCGGCGCACCCCTGAAGGCCGAGGAGCTCGATGGTGGCGTCGGCCTTGTCGGGCTGACGGTACGCATGTCTCCGGGCCAGGCGCATCGGGCGTTGTCCGAGGGCCGCCGCTTCGGTCGCGAAGAGCAGGTTGTCGCGGACGGTGAGCGAGCCGAACAGCTCGCGCTGCTGGAACGTGCGCGTGAGTCCGGCCCGGGCCCGTCGATGGGGCGCCCATGTGCCGGCGTCTTGTCCCTCGACGCGCACCGTTCCCTCGGCCGGGACCGAGCCGCACAGCGCGCCGAACAGGGTGGTTTTACCGGCCCCGTTGGGGCCGATGATGCCGACCGTCTCGCCTCGATCAGCCACCACCGACACGCTGTCGACCGCCGTGAGGCCGCCGAAGCGCACGGTCACGCCGTCGGCGGCGAGGAACGGTTCACTCACGGCTGCCCACCAATGCCTTCGGCTCGCTGTCCTCGTCTGGGGCGGGTTGGGCAGGCCGGACCGCAACGAGCTGCCGGGGCGCCGCCTGTCGGATCAACTCGACGAGCCCACCCGGCCGCCGCGCCAGCGCGATGGCGCCCGCGCCAAACGCCGGCGCCAGCCAGAGCGGCGCGCTGTCACCAGAGGTCACGGTTGGAAGGAAACCGATCAAGAACGCGCCGACGAGGGCGCCGAGGGGGCTGGCCACGCCGCCCACCACCACGGCGGTGACCCAAAGAAGCGACGTGAAGGTGTTGAAGTAACTGCGGCTGGCCACCTGCAGCAAGCCCAGGTAGAGGCCGCCGGTTACGCCTGCGAGGAAGGCCGACAGGCAGAAGACCGCCAGGCGGGGCCACAACGGGTTGATGCCGAGCATCTGGGCCGACGCCGGGCTGTCGCGAAACGCGACGAGGGCACGACCCAGGGCTGAGGACCGCACCCACTCCAGCACCAGCAGGAAGAGGCCCAGCATCACGATGAGGAACAACACGTAGCGCTGATCGGTGAGCAGGAGCGATGGGCGGTGGGCCCGCACGCCGTCGCCGCCACCGGAGAACCAGGTCCAGCTGCTGAAGAGCAGGCCATCGATGAGCTGGCCGAGCCCGAATGTCGCCAGTGCGATGAACAGCCCGGGCAGGCGGAGGGCCGGAATGGCGATGGCCGCGCCGAGTGGAACCACGGCGATGCCGGCCAGCACCAACGCGACAGGCGCGGGTAGATGCGCGTCATTGACCAGATGTGCGTAGGCGAACGCGCCCACGCCGACCAGGCCCGCCTGCGACAGCGAGAGCAGACCAGAGGCGCCCGTCAGGGCGGTGATGCTCAGGAACGCGCACGCCAGCACCAGGGCCACGCCCACGGAGAACACCCGGGCCTGCGGCATGACCAGCACTGCGACGGCGGCGATGGGAAGTACGGCGAACGCGACGCGGTCGCGGCGCTGCGCCGTCGCGCCCGACCATGGGGCCGAGACGCCGAACTCGCGCAACGA
The DNA here is from genome assembly GCA_019243975.1 of Actinomycetota bacterium. GTDB lineage: Bacteria > Actinomycetota > Acidimicrobiia > Acidimicrobiales > JAFATL01 > JAFATL01. The sequence goes on from JAFATL010000319.1 coordinate 14,732, forward strand.
GCCCCGCTTGGCCAACACCAGCACCGCGAACAGGAACAAGAAAGGGAGGCTCGGCCGAAGCCCGTTGAGCAAGACGGGCCGACTGGCCAGCAGTCGGAGCAAGACATTGCTGACCACGCCGAGGCCCAGCGCACCAAGCAACGTGCGAGGGAGGCTGCGCAGCCGGCCGAACAGGGCAGCCGAGTAGGCCTGGAGGACGAGCAGCACGAGCGCAACGCTGTTGAGACCGAGCAACGGCGAGAAGAGGATCCCTGCGAGGCCCGCGAGCGTGGTGCCGAGGGCCCACGTGAACGCCTGGATGCGCGCCGCAGGGAAACCGGCGGTCTCAACGGTGACGGCGTCGTCCACCACCGCGCGCATGGCGAGCCCCAGCCGGGTACGGCGGAAGAAGACGACGAGGCCGCCGAAAGTGGCAAGGCCGATGGCGATGATGCAGATCTGGTCCCACCCGACGTACACGGACCCGACTCGGATGGTCGAGGTCGGCAGGAACGGCGCCACCGGCCGCGGCTGCGCGCCGTAGATGGCGAGAATCGCTCCTTGCACCAGCACCAACAGGGCGACGGTGACGACGAGCTTGCTCGCCTGCGACGCGTCGGTCAGGCCCCGGAACAAGAGGCGGTCGAGGGCGATCCCGAGAACGGGAGCGAACACCAGAAGCGCAACCGCCAGGGCGATGGGCGTCGGGAGCCCAACCTCGACGCGGAGCTGCTGGAAGGCGAAGGCGACGACGAGTCCCAACGCCCCGTGCGCGAAGTTGAAAAGCCCGGTCGTCCGGTAGGTGACGACCAGCCCGAGGGCAGCGATGGCGTAAACGCTCCCGACAACAAGACCGGTGATGACGAACGGCGCGTATGAGGTCACCTTGGCGTGAATGGAGTCATGCGCCCCGCGTGCGGCGCGCGGGGCGATCGAGTCGCTCGAGCACGGCCCGAACTTCATCGCGCAGCTCGGCCACGTCAACGGCGAGACGGTCTACGGCGTCGCGCTGTGTGCGCGCCGCCTCCTTGGCGCTGGCCAGCTCGGCCGTGAAGAGCAGCGTGGCAGCGAGGCCAAGAAGGAACAGACCGCCCAGTCCCCCGCTGATCAGATAGGGCAGCTGTTTCCCGGGATCGAGCGTGCCGCTAATGCCGTAGTAGCCGGCGACGAGAGCGACTCCTCCGCCGATGGCCGCCACGACCGCCAGCACGATGCGTGGATCGCGCAGGCGCGCCACGAGGTCAGGGGTCACTTCGATCAGCGCGCGACGCGGCCGGTCCTCGCCGGATGAAACTGCCATCACCACCTCCAAAGTTTTCGTAGGTCTCGGCCCTCGCGGCGCCCGCCCACAAGGCGCGGCGCCCAACGCCTCGCGATGAGGAGGCCGACCGCGCAGGCCACCATCCAGCGGTACAGGGAGCGAAAGTCGAGCAGGTCGGCGAGGGTGGCGGCCGTCGTTGCCGGTGCCACGCGCAGCGACTTCGGGGCGGCTGCGACCGGCGCGACCGTGCGGTCCGGAATCGACGAGGAAGTGTCAGTGCCGGCGCTCACCGTTGCGCCTTCGACGCCGGAGTCCGAGCCGGCCGCCGCCAACGCGTCGTCGCCGGCAGGCGTGTCGTGGCTACCAGCATCGATGGTGCCGCTCGTGCGGCCGATCACCATCTGCAACCGACCGGGGAAGTTCCCGACCATCACCGGCGTGTCGATCTCCAACCCGCCTCCGACCGCCGTAGCGCGGCTGCCGTGGACGTCCTGGCTGCTCGTCGTCAAGTGGACCGACACGCCCTGAGCGGCGAGCGGCGCCGCCGCCTGGGCGACGACAGGGTCCAATGCATGGGCGCCACCGGGCGCCACGACGCCCTCATCAGTGATGGCAACCGGTGTGCCGAGGACGTAGGCGCCCGACACGTCCACCCGCCGGTTCACGACACGCGCGATTCCATCCTCCAATGTCAGCTCGGTCAACGACCGGACATTGGCGATGGTGGCCTGGCCGTCGAGCAGTTCGATGTCGGACGTCTCGGAGGTGGCGGTCACGGCGAAGCGGCCGGGCCCAGTGGTCTTGGACTCGACCGACGTCCGCACCTGCCCGATCGTGGCCGGCGCGGCCGTGCCGGCCACATGCCCGACCCTCGCTTCGGCGGCTGCTCGGTTGGCGGTGGCGTCCGCCTCGAGCCCGGCCGTCACGCCGCTGTCGGCACTGCCCACGACCACGGCCTGCCGCGGAGTCAGCGGATAGTCGGCGCGCACGGCCGCTGGGTAGCTGGGCAGCCCGCTCGTGCCGGTGAGCCCGCCGACGGTTCCGGGCAACGAGATCACCGTGTCGCCCGGGTCGGGCAGGGCGGCCAGCGCGGTGGACTGGGCCAACGAGAGCCTGGCCTCGGCGCTCACGGTCGTGAGGTCGACGACCCGCTGGATGGGCAGCGCGTTGTCCAACTCGAGCGTGGTCTGGATGCCGTCGGCGTTGCCAAATGCGTTGACGAAGTCGAGCGTCGGGGCGGCGGCGGGTAACGGTGCCGCCCGCGCGGGACCTGTCGCCACCCAGCCGGCGGCGAGCACCATGGCGAGAGCCAGGGCGCGGGCCGGATGGCGGCCGGTCAGCACACGAAGTCCGGGGTTTCCAACTCGAACTTGGGGCCACCCTTGTATGCCGACACCATCCCGCATGTGGCTTCGGGGTGGGGTCCGGGCGGCCACGTCTGCGGGGCGATGAGCCCACCCAACGTCTCACCCTTCAGTCGGTGCAGCCCGGCGAGGATCTCCGCGGTATTGGTCCCCCCGGTCGCTTCGAGCAGCTTGCCCGCCAGCCACGTGAAGAGGAACGCGCCGTCGGGCTGCAGGGTGCGGTCGTAGCGGGCGACCGCCGCCTTCACCTCTTGTTGGGCTGGGCTGTTGCCCGAGTCCACGGGCCGGAACGAGCCGGCCACGTACATGCGGTTGGTCAACAGGTCGCGGTTCGCCTCCGCGTTGGCGAAGGTGCACGCCGTGGTGAAGAACAACGGGTTGTACTGCTGGCGACGAGCGGCGTCGAAGAAGCGGGTGCACGCCGCTTGCTCCAGCACGAGGTAGACGATCTCCGCCCCGCTGGACTTGGCTTGCAACACCTCGGCGGTGTAATCGGGCTGGGCCAGCGAGACGCCCGACGACACCACGACTTGGCCGCCCAGCTGCTTCCACTCGTTCTCGAACGTGCTGGCGACCCGCTTCGGAGCGGCGGCCTCGTTGACGTAGTAGCTGGCGACTTTGCGCTGGGGGAGGTGGCTGATCGCCCACTTGGCGATCGGGATGGCACGGGAGAAGGTGGCCCCGCTGATCGGGAAGGCCATCGGTGACGTGAACCAGCCCGGATCGGCGCTGTCGCCACCGAGGGCAGGAATGCCGTACTGCTCGAGGAGCGGCACGCCGGCCGAGAACGTGATCGGGGCCACGTTGCCCACGAACGCCTGGACGTGTCGTTCGAGGATGAGCTGGCGCACCGCGGCGGCGTGCTTGCCGGGGTCGGCCCCGTCGTCCACCGCGATGACGTCGACCGGTCGGCCCTTGATTCCCCCGTTGGCGTTGACCCACGCGGCCCACACGTCGAGACCCCGCCACGCGTTCTCCAGGGCGGCTCCGATGATGCCGGAACGAGTGCCGACCGCACCAAGCTCGATAGGTGGTCCCGACGTCGCCTTGCCCTTGGCGCTGCTGGCGGTCTTTGTCGGCGTGGTGAGGCCGCTCCGGTTCGGCGCGGTGCCGCTGGCGGGAGAGGTGGCGCCGCTGTCGCCTGCGGCCTGATCGGCAGCGGAAGCGTCGCCACTCGAGACGGCGTTGTCGCCGGAGCCCTCGACGGCGGTCCCCGTCTGGCTGGCTGCGCCGGTTCTGGCCGTAACCGCGCCCCCATCCACCCGGGTCCCGCACGCGGCCAGCAGGCCGATCGCAATGACGACGATGAGGATGCGCTTCATTCAGGTGGTGAGGATCGTGCACGCCCCGATGCCGGGCGCGCCATAGACCTGGGTGAGTCCCACACTCGGAGACCCGGGCACCTGTCGCTCGCCGGCGTCGCCGCGTAGCTGGAAGACGGTTTCGACGATCTGCCGCATGCCCGAGGCCCCGATTGGCTCGCCATTGGCGATAAGGCCCCCGTCGGTGTTGATGGGCAGGCGGCCGCCGATCTCGGTCTCGCCGGCCTGAATCATGTGTTCCTGGTCGCCGTCGGCGCAGAGGCCGGACTCGGCCATGTGCATGATCTCCGCACCTGCCTCACTGTCCTGCAGCTGGGCCACGTCGATGTCGGCAGGACCGACGCCGGCCTGCTCGTAGGCCTTGCGCACGGCGTCGACGACCGGTGTCTCGCCTCGCTCCGCGGGCAGCCATGGACTGAACACTTCGAAGGCGCCGAAGCGGCGGGTCTGCACGGTGGCGGCCTTGAGGTAGACGGGCGGTGCGGGATAGTTGCCAGCGTTGTCGCCGCGGACCAGCACCACGGCGGCAGCGCCTTCGTCCGGCGAGCAGAACATGTACTGCGTCAGCGGATCGTTGAGCATCCTCGACTCGAGGATCTCCTGCTCCGACAGCGGCTTGCGCCGCCAGGCATTGGGGTTCAGGGCGCCGTTGCGGTACGCCTTGGCTGCCACCTTCGCCAGCGTGCCTCGGGTGATGCCGTAGTCGTGCATGTACCGCTGCAGCTTCATGGCGAAGAACTGCGTCGTCACCATGAAGCCGAGCTCCCCGTACCACGACCCGATCCCTGCGAGGCCCGCGTCGGCGTTGAAGTGACCACGCGGGTGCTTGTCGAAGCCGACCGCGACCGCCACGTCGCACATTCCGCTCTCGATCGCGCTGGCGGCAGTGGCAACTGCCGTCCCGGCCGTGGCGCAGCCGTTGGCCACGTTGACGAACGTGAGGCCGGTGAGCCCGAGCTCGTTGACGAGCGTGTCGGCCGTGGCTGCCCCCTCGTGCCCGAGAAGCATCACGCCGATGCTGCCGCCCGCCGCGTACTGCACCTGGTCCCAGGTGATGCCGGCATCGCGGAGGGCCTGGCGTACGGCGTAGGCGCCCATGGCCGAGGCGGACACACCGTCGTGACGCCCGAAGGGGTGGATGCCGACACCTGCGACTGCGACGTTCATGTCAATGGCTCCGCGGTCGCGCTGGGTGCGAAGGCGAACGTCAGTACCTGGCGCCCTGACTCGTCCTCACGGAATGGGATGACGACCGTCTCGAGCGGCATGCCGATCTTGACGTCCTCGGGTTCGGCCAGGATGTGGCCCTCGACGCGGACCTCCCCGCCCAACTCGACGTACCCAAGTACGAAGGGACGGAAGTCGCGCTCGTCGCCCGGGCCCGCGTAGGGCGCCTTGGGCCGGAAGTTCTGCGTGGTCCAGGTCCACAACGTGCCGTGGCGCGCCAGCTCATGGCGAACGAGCGGCTCGGCGCCACAACGCGGGCACCCGTCCTGCGATGGAAATGTGACGACGCCGCAGTGCTCGCACCGAGACCCAAGCAGCCGAGGTCCCTCGGTCGAGTCAGCGAAGAGATCGGGGCCGATGGGGACGGACGTCATCGCCGCCACCCCCTGATTGCGTAAGCCATCGTTCACCAACTTCGTCCGATGTAGGCGCTCTTCGGGATGATCTGGCTAATGTAGATTAACTAACGTGGCCGATCAACAGCGGGGCGGGGTGACCATCGGTTCGACCATCGCCGTCCGCACGAGCGAGACGGGCAACACCAGCGAGTTGCCGGTGGTGGTCTGGACGCCGAACACCATGCCGACCAGGCGACCGGCGGCGTCGAGGACGGGGCCGCCCGACATGCCAACCCTCGCGGCCCGGTCCAGGCGTAGTACCTGGCCCGGCTGCGCCATGGTGCGGCCGTCGACGTAGTCGACCACCTTGGCGGGCTCGACGACGAGGCCCTTCGACGTGCCGTTCGGACCGTCGTGCGGGTAACCGGCCAGCCATACCCGTTCCCCCGGCTCGGGGTCGTTCGGTGCGAGGGGCAGGGGCTTGACCGGCATCGGGTCGGCGTCGACCACGGCCAGGTCGGCGCCCGCGCTGGCCCGGATCGTCGTGGGTCTGATCACGGGGGCCAGGTCGGTGGCCACGTCGACGACACGCGGCGATCCCACCACATGCTGGTTGGTCAGCACCCGGCCCGTCGTGATGGCGACGCCGGTGCCGTGGTTGAGCGTGAGGTCGCACTGCAGCGACATCAGTTCCACCGTGCCGACGGTGACCCGGTGCTCGATCTGGGCGGCGCTGAGGGGGACGGTGTCGAGGCGCGCCAACGTCGGCGTGACGAGGACCATGTCGAAGGCGGCCGCCAGCACCGTGAACACGCCGAGGCGCGTCAGCAGGCGCCGGCGATGGCGCGGGTCCTCCATCGGACCAGTGTGCCTAGTTCGCGCTCAGAGTGACAATCACTGCTGTTACAGCGGCTGGGGCGGGATGAACCCGATGACCGTCACGTCCACCGACCACGTGCTCTGGTCGGGGGAGCAGAGGAGCGCCTCGCCGCACGTCGTGCGGCTGGCCGTGACGGTGGACGTTCCTGGGCTGTCGGCCACGTAGGTCTGCACGGCGGTGCCGCAGCCGCTGCCCGGGAACGGCGGGCAACCCCCCTTGCCCAGAGTGCCCGGGTGGAACTGCGTGTCGCCCTGGCGCGCCAGCACCGATGTGTCGGTGCCGGCGTCGAAGGTCCAGTACGTGCTGTGCAGGATCACCTGCAGGCGCTGGCCCGGGTGCAGCGACACCGCCTTGCCGTTGTCGCTCTCCGACAGGGTCACCGTCGGGTGGCCGCCGCCGCCGTGGTGATGGCCCCGATGGTGATGGTGCCGGCGCGCCGCGCCGGCGGGGGCGACCGTGGCTAGCACGAGAAGCGAGGCGATGAGTGCGGCGGTGCCGCTGATGGCGAGCAGCTTCCTCATGGCGAGGATCGTACGGCGTGGTCCCCCGTCCTCGCCGTCCAAGTCGCGTTTGAGTGCCGAATGACGGCATCGAAACGCCTCCTGGACGTTCACGCGGGCCGCAGCTGGCTCAGGACGTGGAGGTCGCGCCAGACGTAGCGCAGGGCCTTGTTGGGGGTGCCGTCGGCGCCCGTGCGGATCTCGGAGTCGGTGTGCTCGCCACCGACCGAGTCGTAGAAGTGCTGCGCGTTGGTGTTCTTCTCGAGCACGAACAGGTAGAGCTGCTTGATGCGGGCGTTGGCGTCGACCCATGCCGCCGACTCCGCCATGAGGCGGGTTCCGATGCCCTGGCCCTTGCGGTCGGGTGCGGCGTGGAGGTTCTCGAGGTAGGAGCCCCACGTCGGGTCGAGGTCGGTGAACGTGTGGGCGAAGCCGGCCACGGCGCCGTCGTCGTCGGCCACGACGGTGAACTGGTGCGGGCCCATGTTGGCCAAACGCTCCGTCCACACAGCAAGACGCTCTTCGAACACCGGCCCGTCGAGGTACTCATCGGAGTACATGCCTCGGTAAGCGATGCGCCAGCTGTCGGCGTGCAGCTTGGCGATGGCAGCGGCGTCGTCGGCGGTGGCGGCGCGGAACTCCATCGCCGGTCATCTTCGGCGCGACCGACACGTCACGCACGCGAATTGAGCTGCCCTTCGGCCTTCTCGATCACGCGCTGGAGGTGGAGGCCGCGGTGGACGTCGAGGAAGTGCGGCGTGCCGGTGGTGGCGGCCTCAGCGAACTCGCGGCGAAGCGTGGCGATGGCGTCCTGGCCGACGGCGGTCGTGCAGTCGACGCTCGCCTGGCCGTTGGGGCCGAACACCGACGCGCCGGCGAGGTGGGGCTCGACCTTGGCGGTGGCGCACATCGAGGCCTCGCTCACGCGCCCGCTCTCGTGCTCGAGGAGCAGACCACACCAAGCAAGCGAGTCGCCGTGTGCTCTGACGTCGACGACAGGGCCGAGGGCGGCGTCGAGCAAGTCGATCACGTGCGGACCCAGGTCGAGCAACGCACCCCGCTCCAGCCGCCACGGTGTGGCGAACGGGCCACCGAGGAGGGCGCCGCTGACGAACTGGGCGAACCCGCCGGTCGGGTCGACGGCACGCGCGTCGTCGAGGAACGACCGCACCACCTCGGCGTAGCGCCAGGTGAGGACGACCAGGGAGACCACGCCCGCTGATCCGACGGCATCGGCGAGCCGCTCGGCGCTCCGGAGGTCGGCGGCGATCGGCTTCTCGAGAAGCAATGCCTTCCCCGCCTGGGCGGCGGTGACGGCCAGTTCGGCTTGCACCATCGGCGGCACGGCGAACGCCACCGCGTCGCACCCGCCGAGCAGATCGTCGTAGGTGGCGAAGGCCTGCGAGCCGAATCGCGCAGCCAACTCGGCAGCCGCCTCGGGGCGGCGGGCCCACACGCCTGCCAGCCGCGTCTCCGGGCCCGCCGCCAGCATGGGCCCGTGCACGAACTGGGCCCACGGTCCGGCACCGACGAGCCCGACGTCGAGCACGGTCACGCCGACGTGCTCTGCTCGATGGCCGCACCGACGGCGTCGCAGGCGGCGAGGAGCGACGCAGTGTCGGTGCTGAGTGCGCCGAGCGTCGCGGCCAGGTCGCCGAGCCCGGCCTTGTCGGCCAGCCCCTTCTCGTTCAGCACCCACTCGCGCCTGACGGCCATCCGGCTGTGCGCTTCACACAGGATGACGCGCGCCAGGTTGCCGGCGGTGGTGACCACGTCGCCGGTCGCCGC
>JAFATL010000360.1 GCA_019243975.1 Actinomycetota bacterium
CCGGTGAGGTGGCCGGTGTGGGCCTTCGCCATCGACCGGCCCTCGTCGGTGCGGCCCACCTTGATGGCGACGATCGGCACCTTGCGCTGGGCGGCGTGGTCGGCGGCCAGCATCAGTGTGCGCCCGTCCTTGAAGCCTTCGATGTACGCGGCGACCACACCCACGTCGGGCTGATCGGCGAAGTACGCAGCGAAGTCGGCGAACTCCAAGTCGGCCTCGTTGCCCAGGGGCGCCCAGTGCGACATGGCCACGTGGAGGTCTTCGTGGGCCTGGTAGATCGGCCGCCCCTGGTGCCCGCTCTGCGTGATGAGTGCCAGCCGACGGCCGGGGCGATCGGGGTCGTACAGCTCGAAGGCGTTGAGGTTCGTGTTGGGCCCGACGAACCGCGTGTCGCCGGTGCGAATGAGCGCCTCCAGCTCGGCCTGCAGCTTCTCGCCGTCGCCGCCGACCTCGTTGAACCCGGCCGCGAAGATCACCGCGAAGGCGACCTTGCGCTCGATCACGTCACGCGCCGCCGGCAGCACGTCGCCCACCACGATGGCGGCCAGGTCGATGTCGCCGGGCACGTCGAAGATCGTGTGGTAGCAGCGAACACCGTCGACCTCGTCGCGTGACGGGTTCACGGGGATGGCCTCGGCCCCATTTGCCTCGGCCCACGTGCGCAGCTTCCGCCACATGGCGGTGTGCGGTCGCCGCTCGGTGTCAGACGCGCCGATCACGGCGATGCGCTTGGGCCGGAAGAACCGGTCGAGGTCGACGGGGCGCAGCGTGGTCGGCCGTCCAGTCACATCGACGGCGTCGGCCACCACCAGAAGCTATCCGGCCGCGTCGAGGAATTCGGCGTAGCGCTGGTTGCACGCGTCGGCCCACACGGCGTCGGGTTCGACGCGCTGTGCGGTGCGCGCCCATCGGCCCGCGTCGGCCAGGTTCGTCTCGAGGCCGGCGGCCATGCGGGCCATGAACGAGGCGCCCAGCGCCGCGCCTTCCGGTACGGCGACGACGTCAACGGGCAGCCCCGTGCCGTCGGCCAAGGCCTGCACCCACTCGGGCACGCGCACGCCGCCCCCGGTGACGACGATGCGGCGCGCCGGCACCTTGCTGCCCTCGATGAACCGGCGGGCGACGAACGCCGACGCCTCGTAGGCAGCGCGGCGGATGGCGGCGGCGCCGTCGGTGAGGTCGAGACCGGCCAGCACGGCGCGGCGCTGGTGGTCCTCGAACGGGTCACGCTCCCCGCGCGGGAACGGCTGCCACACCGGAACGTGATGGGGCTGCGGCTGTTCGCCCTTGCCGGTCTTGCCGAGCCAGTTGTTCACCCAGGCGAGAAAGAGGCCGCCCGCGTTGCTGGGGCCGCCCACGAAGTTCATGCCCGGCGCGCCCATGTGCGGGAACGACAGGAATGTCGTGTCCTCCGGCGGGTTGGCCGTGACGGCCCACACGATGAGCGTCGTGCCCAGCAGCACCAGTACGTCGCCCTCGTTGCCCGCGCCGGCCACGATCTGCTCGCCGACCGCGTCGACGCCGCCGCAGTCGAGCACCGCGTCCTCCAGGTCGCGCACGCGGCCCACCGCCTCGCCCATGCCCGCGACCCGCGGCAGCTGCTCGACGTTGGCCCCGTGGCGGGCCAACAGCTCGGGGTCCCAGCCCCACTGCTCGAGGCTGAACACCGGCATCGACGACGCCGCCGCGCTGGTGTCGACGACGGCCTCGCCGCTCAACGCGTGGTTGGCGACCGCTTGGGCCGGCCAGTAGCCGCGCGCGTCGGGCGCGGCGGCTGCGGTCCAGCCGAGGAAGCCTTCGGCCTCGGCGGTGACGCCGCCCAGGCGGCCCCGCCCGTCGCCGTAGATCAGGCCGGGGGTCAGCGGCTTGCCCCGTTTGTTCACGGCGGTGAACGACGGCACCATCGCCACCACGCTCACGGCCCGGATGTCAGCGCCGCTCACCGACAGGTTCTTGAGGGCGCGCCGGGGCCCCAGCCGCCAGGCCTTGTCGGCGTCGTGCTCGAGCCGGTCGGCGGCGGGCGCGTTGAGCGCGTGCGGCACACGCGCCCGCGCCACCACGTTCCCGTCGGCGTCGGCGGCCACGGCTTTCACCGACGTCGAGCCGATGTCGATCCCCACGGTGACGTCTCCCACGGCCGGGCATTATTGCGCCCATGAAGAGCTGCCGATCATGAAAGTCAGCGGAGCATCCGTCCTCGTCACCGGCGCCTCGTCGGGTATCGGTGCCACCCTGGCGCCGATGCTGGCGGCGCGGGGCGCCCGGGTCGGCATCGTCGCCCGCCGCAAGGACCGCCTCGAAGAGGTGCTGGCCCGCACCCAGGAGCACGACAAGGACGCCCGCATGTGGGCGGTCGACCTGGGCGACCTCGACGCCGCCGTGGCCATGGTGCGCGAAGCCGACGAGGTGTTCGGCGGTCTCGACGTGCTCGTCAACAACGCGGGCATCCCCAAGCGCCGCGACGTGCAGGTGCTCACCGACGACGAGATCGACGAGACGATGCGCGTGAACTACACGGCGCCGGTGCGCATGTCGTTGGCGTTGCTGCCCGGCATGATCGAGCGCGGCCGCGGCTGCATCGTCAATGTCACGTCGTTGGCCGGACGTCTGGGCGTGAAGCACGAAGCCGCGTACTCGGCCAGCAAGTTCGCGCTGACCGGGTTCACCGAGGCCATGGCGATCGACCTGTGGAACACGCCCGTCGAAGTGCGGCTGGTGCTGCCGGGTGCCATCGACACCGAGATCTGGGACCTGCCCGGCAACGACGACCCCGTGTACGACGGGCCCAAG
>JAFATL010000404.1 GCA_019243975.1 Actinomycetota bacterium
TCGAGGTGGGCGGTGGGGCACATCACGCAGACGCCGTAGACGCGGGCGAACGACCGCAGCAGCACGCGCTCGTTGTCGACGCCGTTCTGCAGGGAGACGACCGCCACATCGCCCGACGTCGCGCGCGCCAGTGCCCGTACCGCTCCCGGCGTGTCCTGCGACTTGACCGCCAGCAGCACCACGTCGTCGGGCGTGAGCTTGAGGGCGGCGGGATCGTCGACCACGGGAAGGTCGAGGGTGGCTCGTTCGTCGCCCCACTCGATGGTCAGCCCGCGGTCGCGGATCGCCTCGTAGTGGGCGCCCCGCGCGATGAGGGCGACGTCCTGCCCGTGCTGCGCCAGCCGAGCGCCGACCACGCCCCCGATCGCCCCCGCCCCGTACACGACGAATCGCACGGCGGCACGCTAACCCCCGTCCGTAGTGCCAGGTGGAACGTGCGCTATGGCGCACGGTTCGCCTGTCAGTTCGCCGGTTTAGGCGGTGGCGCGGACCCGCTTACGGCGGACGGCGGTGAGGAGGGAGCCGTCGCTGACGGGCTTCTCGCCGGCGAGGATGCGGCGGAACTCGTCTGCGGGGATGGGGCGGCTGAACAGGAAGCCCTGCACCTCGTCGCACCGCTTCTCGGTGAGGTATGACAGCTGCTCGTCGGTCTCCACGCCTTCGGCGACGACCTTGAGGCCGAGGCTGTGGGCCATGGCGATGATGGCCGCCACGATCGAGGCGTCGGCCAGCGACTCCGCCTGCACGAACGACTTGTCGATCTTGAGGGTGTCGACCGGGAGGCGGCTCAGGTACGACAGCGACGAGTAGCCGGTGCCGAAGTCGTCGATCGAGCAGCTCACGCCGATCTCGCGCAGCTCGCGCAGTGCTTCGGCGGTCAGCTCGAGGTCGTCGACCGCCGCGCTTTCCGTGAGCTCCAGCTCGAGGAACTTGGGATCGAGGCCGGTGCGCCGCAGCACGGCAGCCGTGAGGTCGACGACGCCGTGGCGGAACTGCTTGGCCGACACGTTGACCGCCACGGGCACGATGGGCAGGCCCTCCTGCTGCCACGCGCGCAGCTGGTCGCAGGCGGCGTTGAGCACCGTCTCGCCCAGTGCGACGACCAGGCCGCTCTGCTCGGCGAGGGGGACGAAGTGGCCGGGCAGAAGCAGGCCCTCTTCAGGATGCTCCCACCGCACCAGGGCCTCGGCGCCGACGATGCGACGGGAGGCAAGATCGATCTTGGGCTGGTAGTGCAGCACCAGCTCGCCGTTGTCGAGGCCTCGCCGCAGCGACGCCTCGAGCTGCAAGCGCTCGTGCGCACGGGTCTGCAGGGCGGTGCTGTAGATTTCGTAGCCGTTCCGGCCCATCTCCTTGGCCCGGTACATGGCGGTGTCGGCGTTGGTGAGCAGCTCCTGCGGGTCGGTGCCGTCCTCCGGGTAGATGGCGACGCCCATGCTCGGTGTGACGACCATGCGCTGCTCGGCCAGGCTGAACGGCGCCTTGAACGCCTCCATCACCCGCTCGGCGACGGTGACGGAACCCTCGAAGCCGTTCACGTGCGGCAGCAGCAGGGCGAACTCGTCGCCGCCGAGGCGGGCCACGGTGTCCTCGTCGCGCACGCACGCCTTCAGGCGGAAGGCGGTCTGACTCAGCAGCTCGTCGCCGGCCGCGTGGCCGAAGGTGTCGTTGACCTCCTTGAAGCGGTCGAGGTCGACGAACATCACGGTGACGGCGGTGCCGTTGCGGCGGGCGTGCGAGAGGGCGCGGTCGAGGCGGTCGTAGAGCAGCGTGCGGTTGGGCAGGCCGGTCAACTCGTCGTGGCGGGAGCGATGTTCGGTCGCGGCGCGGTCGCGCAACAGGGTGGCGACGTAGGCGGCGATGACGAGCGAGAAGATGGCCGCGCCCACCGCCATGGTCGGCGACACGGTGGCGTGGCTCTGCACCTGGATGACGATTACGCAGGGGCCGATCATCATGGCGCCGATCACCAGCGCCAGGTGGCCGGCGCTGAACAGCGGCGTGTCGGCCGCCAGCGGTGCGAACAGGTCGCGCATCGACGGGTCCATGGCGGCCACGCCGGTGAAGCCGAAGGCGCAGATGAAGAGGATGTTGACCGTCGGCCGCCCGATCTCGTGGCCGGCCATGGCGACGATCGTCGAGCAGAGATGGGCGCCGAACAGGTAGGCGATGGCCAGCGCGAGATAGCGGTACGTCTTGGGCCGGTTGCCGGGCAGCAGCATCAGCCGCACCATCATGGTGAGCAGGCCGGCGTCCAGCGACGGCAGCGCCACTCGCACGAGGGTGAGGCCGATCTGGTTGGTGCCGAGGGCCATGTCGGGCTTGACCCACACCCACAACACGAGGGCGACCGACACGGCGGTGAGGCCGGCCTCGACGAGGATGTCGTTCTGGCGGTCGGGCACGCGGGCGGCGACGAGCCGCATGATGCCGAGGCTCAGCAACGGGTAGGCGCCGAGGGCGAACAGGCTGAACCACAGCGCGTTGCCGGCGGGGATGGGCGCCAGGCCCGGGGGAGCGGTGGGACCGCTGCCGCCGATCACCAGCAGGGCGATGCCGCCGCCGATGAACCACCACGGCTCGACGCGCCCGGCCTGCGGCGGCAAGAGGTCGCCGCGGCGGTAGAGCCACACGCCGGCAGCCACCGCCAGCAGGGTGACGATGCCGGCGGTGTGGACGAGGTTGGTGCTGTCGGCGCCCCGCTTGACCATGGTGAGCACGGCCAGCGAGGTGACGATGGCGAGGATGGCGCGGCCGCCGACGAGGTCGAGGACGCGCTCGATCGCGGGCTGTGCCCGTACGACCCTCGGCGCCGTCACTGCTTCCTCCGCGTTCACGTTCTCCCTCCGAGTCCGCCCCGCGAGGGGACGGACTGCGACAAAGATTCATCGGCGGCCTACCCGGGCAATTGAGGACGGGCGCAAATCACCCGCCCACGACTTTTGGCGCGTCAGGTCCGGATACCGGACCTCACGCGCCAAAAGTCGTGGAAGTTGGTGCCTGATGGCGGTTAGTCGAGGGCGGAGGCGGCGAGGCTGCCGATGGCGACGCCGCGCTTCCACTCCCGGATCATGTTCTGGTCCATGCCGTTGGTGAGGTAGGCGAGGGAGATGCCGCTGTCGGGGTCGGCCCAGGCCAGCTGGCCGCCGGCGCCGTTGTGGCCGAACGTGCGCGGGCTCTGGGTCTTGCCGAAGCCGCGCGCCGACGCCTTGCCGTCATCGCCCGCTACGACCACGCCCAGGGCGCGGTTGGCGGGCACGCCCATCATCGGGTCGGGGAACGTGTTGCGCACGCGGCCGGTGACATCGGCCAGCACGCCCGGGTCCCAGATCTTGTCGGGGTTGTGCAGCAGGGCCTGGTAGTAGAGGGCGAGGTTGGCGGCGTTGGTGATGCCGCCCCCGCCGGGCACGCCGACGGCGCGGGCGTCGGGGTCGTTGAAGCCGAGCAGTGCCTCGGGCGTGACCTCGCCGAGCGGCAGCTCGCGGATGCCGATGGCCTTCTCGAGCTCGTCGGGGCTCGGCGCCTCGCCGGTGTTCTGGATCTCCGCGATGTTCTGCTGCTGATCCTTCGGGACGCCCACGCCGAGCTTCAGCCCGAGCGGCTCGTTGATGCGCGTGTTGATGAACTCGCGGTAGTCCATGCCGCCGGTGCGCTCGATCAGTTCGGCCAGTACCCAGTAGGCCGACGTCGGGTGGTACTCGAAGGCGGTGCCCGGCTCCCAGTTGAGCCGCCACTTGGAGAAGGCGGCGAGACGCTTGTCGCGGTCAGCCCAGTCGGGCGGGCCGAGGGGCGCGCGCGGGAAACCGCTCGTGTGCAGCATCACCTGCTCCACGGTGATGACGTCTTTGTCGTTGGTGCCGAACTCGGGGATGTACTCGGCCACCCGCTTGTCGGGGTCGAGGGCACCCTCGCCGATGAGGATCCACGCGGCGCCGGCGACGATCGCCTTGGTGGCGGAGAAGATGATGTAGCGCGTGTCGTTGTCGGCGTCGCCGAACGTCTCGAACAGCAGCAGCTCACCGTCCTTGGCCAGGGCCACCTGGGCGGAGGGGAGGACGCCGGCATCGATGTCGCGCTGCACGCGGGACCGCAGGTCTTCGATCGTCATGGGCGCGACCGTACCGCGGGCGTCCAGATCCAGCCCTCTCGGCGGGCGATGCCGACGCCGCGGCGCGGCAGGCACCCCAGCTCGTGGCGGGCCGCCCACATCCCGAGGGCAGCCACGGCGGCGTCGAACGCGTCCTCGGTGACGGCCACCTCGGCCGGCAAGCCGCGGTCGCGCGCGTAAGCGGCGCGGGCGTCGGCGTTGCTCTTGACCACCGGCCCGGTGAACAGCCGCGGCCACACCTCGAGCACCATCGGCCAGCCCGGGTCGTCGAACGGCCAGATGGCGAACCCGGCGGCGCGCAATCGCGTGAGCAGCGGCATGCCCCGCAGCGACGCAGTGCCCACGCTGCCGGCGCCCCCGATCTGGAACGTCGACTTGGGCGACACGCCTGCGAATCCCGCCGTGGCCCGCTCGCAGTCGCGCAGGTGCTGCTGCTCAGGGCGGGCGCGGCCGGGCCGGCCCCAGAACGGGGGCGCGCACTCGCGCAACCACGCCTCGCCCTCGAAGGCGACCACGTCCCACAGCGCGGGGCCGTCGGCCACGCCCAACGTGTCGAGGAACCACGCCGGCAATGAGAAGGAGAAGTCGAGTCCAACGGCGATGTCGTCCCGCTCGGCCAAGTCGACGAGGTGGGTGAACAGCGAGTCGATATCCCACCCGTCGCGCAGCGACACCAGCTCGCCGTTGACCACCTCGGCGGCCCACCGGTAGCGCCCGCCGCCTTGCACCCGGCCCGACCAGTCGACGGCGACGACGCGGGTCGGGCTACCGTCAGCCGCCATGAGCATCGGAGTCTTCGCCAAGTTGACCGCCGCCCCCGGCAAGCGTGACGAGCTGATCGAGGCCCTCGGCACCCACTTCCCCAACGTCGAGGGCGAGGAGGGCACCGTCATCTACGCCCTGCACTCGGACAACGACGACGCCGACGTGGTGTGGTTCTACGAGCTGTACACCGACCAGGACGCCTTCGCCGCTCACAGCGGGAGCCCGGGCATGAAGGAGCTCGGCGGCAAGCTCGCCGGTCTCGTCGGAGGCCGCCCCGAGCTGCACGTGGTCACGCCAGTGAAGGCGAAGGGCCTGCCGCTGTAGGGACGGCCTCAACCGGCGGGGCGGGTCTCCATGGGACGGCGGCGGCGCCACGCTTGCTGCAACGACGGCGGGACGTAACCGGTGTCCGACGCGTTGACGTTGGTGCCGGGCGGCACCAACTCGTCGATGCGGTCGAGCACGCCGTCGTCGAGTCGTACCGACACACCGGCCAGCGCGTCCTCCAGCTGCTCCATCGTGCGGGGACCGATGATCGCCGACGACACCGCCGGGTGGGCGACGACGAACGCGAGGGCCAGGTGGGTCAAGGAGCAGCCCGCGTCGGCGGCGACCTTGAGCAGCTCCTCGATGAGGTCGAGCTTGCGGCTGTTCTCCGGGATCGACGGGTCGAAGCGCTCGGGGAGCCGCGCCGCCCGGCCGCCGGTCGGCAGGTCGACGCCGCGGCGGTAGCGCCCGGTGAGCCACCCGCCGCCGAGCGGGCTCCACGGGATCACGCCCATGCCGTACTTCTGGCACGTCGGCAGCACCGACGCCTCGATGCCGCGCGTGAAGATCGAGTACGGCGGCTGCTCGCACACGAACCGTTCGCGGCCGCGCCGCTCGGCGACCCACTGCGCCTCGACGATCTCTTCGGCCGGGAACGTCGACGAGCCGATGTAGCGGACCTTGCCCTGGTGCACGAGGTCGGACAGCGCCGCCAGCGTCTCGTCGATGTCGGCCGACGGGTCCGGCCGGTGGATCTGGTAGAGGTCGATCCAGTCGGTGTTCAGCCGGCGCAGGCTGTTCTCGCATTCCTGCATGATCCAACGGCGCGAGTTGCCGCGCTGGTTGGGGTCGCGACCCATCTGGCCGTGCACCTTGGTGGCGAGCACGACGTCGTCGCGACGCTCCTTCAGCGCCTTGCCGACGATGGTCTCGGACTCACCGGCGGAGTACACGTCGGCGGTGTCGATGAAGTTGATGCCGCCGTCCAACGCGGCGTGGATGATGCGCACCGCCTCGTCGTGGTCGGACGTGCCCCAGCCGCCGAGCATCATCGCCCCGAAGCAGTAGGCGCTGACCTTCATTCCCGTGCGTCCCAGCGTGCGATATTCCATGAGGACGACAGTACTGGTGTGCCACGCTGCCAGCCGTGGGCGACGTTCGACCGATGGTCGTCGACGACATTCCCGGCGCCAACGAGGTGTGGGAGCGCGCCTTCAGCGAGATGCGCGAGCGCTTCCACCTGCCGCACCAGCCGCGTGACGCGGCCTCCGACGCCCGCTTCGACTCGCGCCTCCGCCACTTCCTCCAGCACGACGCGGGCGGCGCATGGGTGTCGCATGAGGGCGACCGCGTCACCGGTCTGGCCATCGCCCTGCAGCGCGAACGGCTGTGGGTGCTGTCGATGCTCGCGGTCGACCCGTCCACGCAGTCGAGCGGCGTGGGCCGCGCCTTGCTGGAGCGGGCGCTGGCCTACGGCGACGCCACCGGCCCCGGGATCATCCTGGCGTCGCGCGACCCGCGCGCCATGCGCCGGTACGCGCGGGCCGGCTTCGCCCTACGGCCGTCGGTCGTGGCGTGGGGTCGTCTCCGGCGCGCCGGGCTGCCAGCCGTCACAGGTGTGCGCGACGGCGACGCGTCCGACCTCGAGCTGGCCATCGCCGTCGACCGCTTCCAGCGCGGCGCGTCCCGTGGTCCCGACTACGAGGTGCTGCTGGACGATGCCGGCCAGATGCTGGTGTTCGAGGACGGCGCGCGACGTGGCTACACCATCGTGCGCGACGCCACGCGCGTGATGGTGCTGGCCGCCACCGATCCTGCGGTGGCGACGGCGCTGCTCACCGAGGCGCTGGCGCGATGCAGCGACGATCGCGACGTGGAGGTGGGCTGGATCACGGCCGAGCAGCAGTGGGCGGTCCGCACCTGCCTGGCCGCCGGCCTCGAGTTCCACCCCGTGGGCCCGGTGATGGTTCGCGGCTACCCGGGCCCGATGAGCCCGTACCTCCCGAACGGGATGAGCGGCTAGCCGGAGAACGCGGCCGGGTGCCCGACCAGGGCACCGCCGCCGGGTGGGGCCCCTCAGGGGTGCCCGGCGGAGTGAGCGGACGGCGAAGCCGGGAGCGAACCATGTGATCGCGGTTGGTGCCCGACCAGGGCACCAATCGTCCAGGGAAAGCGAGCCGGTCGGCCGAGGTGGAAGCCCTGCCCCAGCTGCACACCCAGCCGGCGGAGGTACCGCAGCTCGGCCGCCGACTCGATCGCTTCCGCGCACACGACGGCGTCGAGGTCCTCGGCGACGAGCATGAGCGCGCCGGCCAGTGCCTGGCAGCGCGGCTCGCTGTCGACGTCGCGCACCACGCTGGGGTCGAGCTTGATGATGTCGGGCAGCAACCCGGGCAGCTCGCGCACGACTGCGTCGTTGACAGCGGTGCGCACGCCGAGGTGGCGCAAACGGGCGAGAGGCGGCGCCAGCGCCGACCAGTCGGTGTGCCCGTCGGCCACGACCTCGACGATCATCCGGCACGCGTCCACGCCGACGGTCCGCAGCACCGGCAGCAAGCGCGGATCGGCGATCGCGTCGGCCGTGAGGTTGACCGAGACGGTGAGGCTGGACGGGATGCGCGCCAGATCGGTGAGGACGCGGCGCACGATCGCCAGCTGCAGGTGGATGCCGAGGCCGAGGCTGTCGGCCTGGGCCAGCCAGCAGCGCGCCGGTAGCTGGGGCACGCGGGTGAGGCGGGCAAGCGCCTCGACGCCGACCAGCCGCTCGGTGCGCAGGTCGAAGATGGGCTGGTAGACGACCCCGAACCCCCCGGTACCCCCCAACACCCGTTCGAGCTCGTCTGCCAGCCACCCGGCCGCAGGGTGCCGGCTCGGGATCGGGGGCCGAACTCGCCGCCGCCCCCCAGCGGCGGGTTCGCCCGACCGGCCCCACGACAGCCATGCCCGCTCAGTGGCGGTCATCCGCACATCGGCCATGGCTGCAGGATGCGGGTTGGGCCTTACTGGGTCCTTAACGAGGCCTTAATGGTTCGCGGCACGCCTCTGACCAGGGCGTTTGCTCATCCCCAGGCAGGCTGGCCGGCCCCGTCGGCCAGCGTCGTGAGCTGGCGCTGGTCACTGCCGTCGGCCGCCATCGTCCAGAGCTGTGACGTGCTCGAGCCGTCCCCCGCCTGCGAGGGGCGAACGAAGACCATGCGGCTGCCGTCCGGCGACCACGATGCGCTGCCGCTGAGGTCGTGGTTGTCGGTGACGCGCGTCAAGCCGGTGCCGTCGGGATGCACCTTGTAGACGTCGGTCGTGTAGTCGGGCGTCGACCCGACGGTCGTGGCGGTGAAGCTGATCCAGCGCCCGTCGGGCGACCACGCCGGCGAGGAGGCGGCGGTGTTCGGGGGAATCGCGATCGAGCGGACCAGCTTCCCGTTGTCGGCCCGCACGAGCGTGACGTGGTCGCCGGTGATGGCGATCACCGCGCCGTCGGGCGACCACGCAGGATCTCCGGGTGGGGCAGCGTCGCCGAGGTTGCGCTGGGAACGCCCGTCGATGCTGATCACGACCTGCGACCCTGCTCCGGACGTCGCGAGGTGGGCTCCGGCTTCGTAGAACACGATCGAGCGCCCGTCCGGCGAGAAGCTTGGATGCTCGATCGCAGAGTCGTACACGAGGGTGTGCCGTCCGGAGCCGTCGGGCGCCATGACCTCGAGCCCGCCGCCGTACTTGCCGTCCCGGCCGGCGGCAATGAGGTCGCCGGCTCGGTTCCACGCCAGCCCGTTGAACGCGTCACCGCCGAACCACGGCGAGTCTGGTCGCGACGCAGTGCGGCCGAACTCGAAGTCGGCGATGTGCCGGATGTGGCTGCCGTCAGGGTCCATGACCGAGATGCCGCCTTGGCCTGGCGATTGGTTCCCGTCCACGAAGGCAATGCCGCCCCGCGGTCCCGCGTAGGTGCTCGACGGTGCAGGTGCGACACGTTTCGGGGCTGCTGTGACCGCCGGGCGTGCGGTCGTCGTCGGCACGGGCGGGCTGGTCGTGGTGGTGCTGGCAGCGGGCGGGGAGGAGGTCGACGACGGCGAGTCACCGGCCAGCAACCGGTGGGCCGGACGATGGTCGTGTCCACGAGCGACGAGGAGGGCGATCGCGGCCGCGAGCACGAGCACGGCGAGGATGCCGGCGATGAGCGCCTGCCGACGACTGATCACGCTCCTACAACGCACGAAGGACCCGGCCGTTGTCATAGGCGGGGCTACGATTTTTCCCAGACGGGCGCAATGGCCGTCGAAAGGGGCGGACTGGGGACAAACGTGACGGATGTGGGGGCGGGGACTTCCGCCGACATCGAGTTCCGCATCCTGGGGCCCCTCGAAGTTGTCATCGGCGGCGAGGTCGTCGACCTGGGCACGGCCAAGCAGCGCGCCCTGTTGGCGCTGCTCGTCATGCACATCAACCAGGTGGTGTCGACCGAGCGCCTGGTGGAGGACATCTGGGGCGACCAGCCGCCCGCGCGCGCCGCCAACGCCGTGCAGGTCTACGTGTCGTACCTGCGCAAGGTGCTGGAGCCCGACCGCACCAAGGGCGGCGAGAGCCACGTGCTCGTGACGCGCCGGCCCGGCTACCTGCTGCGGGCCGAGCCCGACCAGGTCGACTCCCTGCGGTTCGAGCGGCTGGTCGACGAGGGCCGCCGCGCCCTGGCCGCCGGCAACCCGGAGGCCGCCGCCCGCCGGCTGCGCCAGGGCCTCGACCTGTGGCGGGGGCCGGCGCTGGCCGACGTGGCCTACG
Source organism: Actinomycetota bacterium (assembly GCA_019243975.1). GTDB lineage: Bacteria > Actinomycetota > Acidimicrobiia > Acidimicrobiales > JAFATL01 > JAFATL01. The sequence goes on from JAFATL010000404.1 coordinate 9,914, forward strand.
AGCCCTTTGCCGATCGCGAGGCATCCCGCCTCGAGGAGCTGCGGGTGGCCGCCATGGAGGACCGGGTCGAGGCCGACCTCGCTCGCGGTCTCCACAGCGATCTCGTCGCCGAGCTCGACGCTCTCGTGGCTGCGCATCCGTTGCGGGAGCGGCTGTGGGGCCAGCGCATGGTCGCCCTGTACCGGTGCGGTCGCCAGGCCGAGGCGCTGCGCGCGTACCGCGACCTGCGCGAAGCCCTGGCCGAGGAGCTCGGCATCGACCCCAGCCCGGCCCTGCAGCGCCTGGAGGAGGCCATCCTCCAACAGCGCGAGGAGCTGGCGTGGACGCACGCGGGCGGCGAACTGGGGCCGACGGCGGCCGCCGCGCCCGAGCTGCCCGGCGGCGTGGTGTCGTTCCTCCTCACCGACATCGTGTCGTCCACGTCGTTGTGGGAGCAGTTCCCCGATGCCATGGCGCAGGCGCTGGCGCGCCACGACGAGCTGATCGCCGAGCTCGTCGACGCGGGCGGCGGGTGGCTCATCAAGTCGAAGGGCGAGGGCGACGCCACCCTGTCGGTGTTCGTGCGGGCCAGTGACGCGGTGGCAACCGCGTTGCAGCTGCAGCGAGCGGTGCAGGCCGAGCCGTGGGACGGCGACATCGACCTGCGCGTGCGTGTGGGCGTCCACACCGGCGAGGCGCAGCTGCGCGACGGCGACTACTTCGGCCCGACCCTCAACCGGGCGGCGCGCATCCGCGCCCTGGCCGGGGCCGGTCACGTCTTGCTGTCGCAGGCCACCGCCGAGCTGGTGGCGGAACGGCTGCCCGACGGTGCGTCACTGCGCGCGCTGGGACAGCACACGCTGCGGGGGCTGGCCCGTCCTGAGCACGTGTTCGCGCTGGCCCACCCCGAGCTCGACAGCAGCGACCTGCCCTACGGCGATCAGGCCGCGCAACCAGCCCGCGCCGCCGACGACACGCCCCGCCGTCACAACCTCACGGTGCCCCTCACCGCGTTCGTCGGCCGGGCCGACGCGCGCGCCGAGCTCAGTGCGCTGCTGGCCCACGACCGGCTCGTCACCCTCACCGGTCCCGGTGGCGCCGGCAAGACACGTCTGGCCGAGCAGGTCGCTCTCGACAACCTGAGCCGCTGGCCCGACGGCGTGTGGGCGGTCGAGCTCGCAGGTCTGTCCGACCCGCGCATGGTGCCGTCGGCCGTGGCAGCTGTCGTCGGCGTGACCGAGCAGTCGGGCCGCACCATCACCGACGGATTGATCGAGGCGCTGCGGGCGCGCCGCACGCTGCTGCTGCTCGACAACTGCGAGCACGTGCTCGACGCCGCCGCCGAGCTGGTCGAGCAGCTGCTGCCGGGCTGCCCGCAGGTCGACGTGCTGGCGACCAGCCGCCAGCCCCTGTCCGCCGCCAACGAGGTCACGTGGGGCGTGCCGTCCCTCGCCGTACCGCCGCCGCTCGCCGCCGGCGACGACGTCGAGAAGCTCCTCTCCTCGGAGTCGGTGCAGCTCTTCGTCGACCGGGCCCGGCTCAGTGACCCGCGCTTCGACCCGTCCGAGGCCGAGCTGCGAGCGGTCGGTGACATCTGCCGCCGCCTCGACGGCATCCCGCTCGCCATCGAGCTGGCGGCCGCGCGCGTCGGCACGCTGACGCCGCGACAGATCGTCGAGCGGCTCGACAACGCCTTCGAGCTGTTGACGAGCGGCAGCCGCGCCGCTTTGCCGCGCCAACAGACTCTGCGCGCGCTGGTCGACTGGAGCCACGACCTGCTGTCGGCCGAGGAGCAGGCGTTGTTCCGCCGCCTGGCGGTGTTCGCCGGTCCGATGCGTTTCGACGGCGTGCAAGCAGTGGCCGACGACGACAACGCGCGCGAGACGCTCGCCAGCCTCGTCGACCGGTCACTGGTGGCGCAGGAGAGCGACGGTGTTCGCTTCCGCCTGCTGGAGACGATGCGCCAGTACGCCTACGACAAGCTGCGCACGGCGGGGGAAGAGGCCGTGTACCGCAGCCGGCATCGCGACTGGGTGCTGGCGCTGGTGGAGCAGGCCCAGCCTGCGCTGGAGGCGGGCGGCGACACGGGTTGGCACGACCGGCTGGAGGAGGAGCTCGACAACGTGCGGGCCGCCCTCGACTGGAGCCTGGGCGAGCGCGAGGGTCGGGAGCCGGCCGCCCGGCTGGCCAGCGCCGCCAACGGCTTCTGGGTGGCGCGGCACTGGAGCGAGGGCCGCCAGTGGCTGGAGCGCTCCCTGGCGGCGGCCGGGCCGTTGGCGCCGACCATCGAGGCGGCCGCCCGCAACAGCGCGGCCAACCTGGCCGGTCTGCAGGGCGACTTCGACGCCGCCCGCCGGCTCCTCGAAGGCAGCGTCGCCCTTGGCCGCGAACTCGGTGACGAGGCGCTCGTGCGCGAGGCGCTGCACGTGCTCGGCAACGTCACGTGGGACCACGGCGACTTCGCGGGCGCCGTCGCCTCGTACGCGGAGGCGTTGGAGATCGCCCGCCGGCTGGGCGACAAGCGGTCGGTGGCACGCGCCCTCACCAACATGGGTGCGCTCGACGCGTGGCGGGGCGAATACGCAGCGGCCACGGCCCTGTGCGAAGAGGCGCTGGAGATCGCCCGCCAGCTGGGCGAGGGCCTCATCGTGCGGGGGGCGTTGATCAACCTCGCCTACGTGCTGCTCCGTCAGGGCGATCGTGCCCGGCCGCGCCGGCTGCTCACCGAGGTGCTTGAGCTGGCCCGCCGCGAAGGTCACACCTACGACGTCATGATCGCCGAGGGCGCCCTCGGCGACGTCGCCATCGCCGACAACGATCTCGTCGGCGCCCACGCCCGCCTCGACGAGGCGGTGAAGCTGGCCCGCCAGCTCGGCGACAAGAGCGCCCTGCCCGAGCTGCTCAACTCGTTGGGCCGCGTGTTGTTCGACGAGCGCGACTACGCGGCGTCGGCCGAGGCGCAGCACGAGGCGCTCGAGCTGGCGACCGACACGAACCAGCAGCTGTTCCGGGCCCAGGCCGTCGAGGGGCTCGCCGCGGTGGCAGTCGCCCTCGGCGACGCGTCGGCTGGTGCGCACATGCTCGGCGCGGCGGAGAGCGTGCGGGCTGAGATCGGCTGCCCGTTCCCGCCGTTCTCCAGCCACGTCGACAGGGACCAGGTGGTGGCGGCCGGCCAGGCGGCGCTGGGTGCGGAGCAGTGGGAGGCATCCCGCCTGCTCGGCCAGACGCTCACGCTCGA
>JAFATL010000421.1 GCA_019243975.1 Actinomycetota bacterium
AGCACGTTGAGGCGGCCGCGGTGGGCCATGCCCATCACCACCTCGGGCAGGCCCGCCTTGGCGGCCTCGTCGAGGGTGGCGTCGAGGAACGGGATGGCGCTCTCGGCGCCCTCCAGGCCGAAGCGCTTGTGGCCCATGTACTTGGTGTGCAGGAAACGTTCGAACGCCTCCGCCGCGTTGAGGCGGCCGAGGATGTGGCGCTGCTCCTCGGGACTGAGCTGCGTGCTCACGCCTTCGACATGCTCCTGGATCCACCGCTTCTGGTCGGGCTCCTGGATGTGCATGTACTCGACGCCGACGGTGCGGCAGTACGCGTCGCGCAGGATGCCGAGGATGTCGCCCAGGCGCATCACGTCGCGGCCGCCGAGCCCGTCGGTGAGGTACTCGCGATCGAGGTCCCACAGCGTCAGTCCGTAGGTGGCGGGGTCGAGCTCGGCGTGGGTGTGGGGTTCCTTCACGGCCAGCGGGTCGAGGTCGGCGATGAGGTGGCCGCGCACCCGGTACATGTTGATAAGCGTCTGGACGTGGATCTGCTTTTGCAGATTGGCGTGCTCCTCGTCGAGCACGTTGACGTCGCGCCGCCACCGCACCGGCTCGTAGGGCACACCGGCCGAATGGAAGATGGCGTCGTAGAAGCCGTCTTCGCCCAGCAGCAGGTGGTGCACCTTCTGCAGGAACAGGCCCGACTCGGCGCCCTGGATGATGCGGTGGTCGTAGGTCGACGTGATGGTGATGACCTTGCTCACGCCGATCTGCGCGAGCAGGCGGGGGTCGGCGGCTGAGTACTCGGCCGGGTAGTCGAGCGACCCCACGCCGATGATGGCGCCCTGCCCGGGCATGAGCCGGGGCACCGACGAGACCGTGCCGATGGTGCCCGGGTTGGTGAGGCTGACGGTCACACCGGCGAAGTCGTCGACGCCGATCTTGTTGGTGCGGACCTTGCGGATGAGGTCTTCGTAGGCCAGCCAGTAGTCGCGGAACTCGAGGGTGTCGGCGTCGCGAATGCACGGCACCAGCAGGGTGCGAGAGCCGTCGGACTTCTCGCCGTCGACGGCCAGGCCCAACCCCACGTGATCGTGGCGCACGACCTTGGGCGGCTCGCCGTTGTCGGAGGCCACGAACGTCGAGTTCATGACCGGCATGGCCTTGAGGGCCTGGACGACCGCGTAGCCGATCAGGTGGGTGAAGGAGACCTTGCCGCCCCGCGTGCGCTGCAGGTGGTTGTTGAGGATCGTGCGGTTGACCTCGAGCAGCTTGGCCGGCACCTGGCGCACGGATGTGGCCGTCGGCACACCCAGCGACGCCTCCATGTTCTGCACGATGCGGGCCTGCGCCCCCCGGATGGGCGCCCCCTCGGCGACGACCTTCACTTCCTTCTGTTCAGGGGCCGGTTTGGGGGTGGATTTCGACCCTCCATCGGCACTTGGACGGGGGGGTTCGGGGGCCTTGGGGGCGGCGGGCGGGGCCTGGGTGGCGATGGGGGCCTCCTGCGGGTGGTCGTCGGCGAAGAACTCCCGCCAGCTCTCGCTGACCGAGCTGGGATCGCGCTGGAACTGCTCGCGCATGTCCTCGACCAGCCATTCGTTGGGCCCGAAATTGTCCGGCATCGCCCTCGATCCTAATAAGACGGCTTTGGTTCAACGCTCGGAGCGCGGCCATCATTTCCGGGTTATGCCCGCAGAGTTCATTTATACGATGCGCCAGCTGAAGCGCTTCCACCCGCCCGACCGCGAGGTGCTGAAGGGCATCTCCCTGTCGTTCTATCCAGGCGCCAAGATCGGCGTGATCGGCGCCAACGGGTCGGGAAAGTCGTCCCTGCTGCGCATCATGGCGGGCGAGGACGACGGTTATACGGGCGAGGCCCGCCTCACCCCCGGCTTCACCGTCGGCTACCTGCCCCAGGAACCGGTCCTCGACCCGAGCAAGGACGTCCTCGGCAACGTGGAGGACGGCGTGGCCGAGACCAAGGGCCTGCTCGACCGGTTCAACGAGGTGTGCGAGGCGATGGGCGACCCCGACGCCGACTTCGACAAGCTGCTCGCCGAGCAGGGCGAGCTGCAAGACAAGATCGACGCCATCGGCGGGTGGGAGCTCGACCGCACCCTCGAGATCGCCATGGACGCGCTGCGGCTGCCGCCCGGTGACGCCGACGTGGAATCGCTGTCGGGCGGCGAGCGCCGGCGGGTCGCCCTGTGCCGGCTGCTGCTGCGCAAGCCCGACCTCTTGCTGCTCGACGAGCCCACCAACCACCTCGATGCCGAGTCGGTGGCGTGGCTCGAGCGTTTCCTCAAGGACTACCCGGGCACGGTCGTCGCCGTCACCCACGACCGCTACTTCCTCGACAACGTGGCGGGCTGGATCCTCGAGCTCGACCGGGGCGCCGGCATCCCGTGGCAGGGCAACTACTCGTCGTGGCTCGAGCAGAAACAGGCCCGCCTGGCCCAGGAGGAGATCGGCAACAAGATGGCCGAGGCCGACGCCGACGAGATGGACAAGCTCATGGCCGAGATGGACAGGGTCCAGTCGGCCATCGACGCCGCCAACGCCTACGACCTCGACCGCCAGCTGGAGATCGCCATGGACGCCATGCGCCTGCCCCCCGGCGACGCCCACCCGCGCACCCTTTCCGGCGGCGAGCGCCGCCGCGTCGCCCTGTGCAAGGTGCTGCTGCAAAAGCCCAACTTGCT
>JAFATL010000563.1 GCA_019243975.1 Actinomycetota bacterium
TTCGCCAACCACCTGGCGCCCGGCCGCTACGACGGCGGCGACGCGTACCGCCTCATCTACTTCGACGACGGCTGCACCTGCTACCGCTTCACCGGCGGCAACCACCCGATGCCCCAATAGGAGAGTTCATGGCCATCACCACGGAGAAGCTGGAGACGAGCGCGGCGTCGACGAGCGCGACGCCGCCGTCCGCCCCGCCGGCAGTGCCGCAGCCGTCGACGCTGCTGCCCGCCCTTGGTCTCGGCCTGCTGAGCGGCGTGCTGGTGATCCTCGCCTACCCGCCGTTCAACGCGTGGCCGCTGGCGTTCGTGGCGTTCGTGCCGATGATCGTCGGCCAGCACCGGGTCGCACCGCCGCGTTGGTCGGGCGCCGTGTTCGGTGTGGGCATCGGGGTGATGCTGGCCGGCGCTTTGTCGATCGGCTTGTACCAGGACCGGGTCGCGCCCGTCTTCCAGCTGCTGCCCGTGTTCATGGCCGTGATCTTCGCGGTGGCCATGCGGCGCAGCCGTCGCTTCCACGAGCGCACCGGCTACCGCTGGCTGTGGATCACCACGCCGTTGGCCTGGGTGGCCGTCGACTTCGGTCGCACCCTCGGCGCGCTGTCCGCCCTCGGGGGAACGTTCGCCAACCCCGTCTACACGCTCTTCCCGATCAAGACGTTCCTGCAGCCGATCAGCGTGTTCGGCATGTACGGGCTCGAGCTCCTGCTGCTCGTCATCAACTACGCCATCGCCACCGCGATCATCCGCCGCCTCGACGGCAAGCCGTTGCCGACGCAGCTGCTCGCCGGTGTGTTGGCAGCGGCCGTGGCGTGGACGCTGCTGGGCGCTGCGCTCATGGGCAGCGGCGGGCGCACGGTGCGGGTGGCCGCCATCCAGACCGGGACCGACGGCTACCACGGCGACGCCCAGATGGAAGCGCGCCTGCAGCGCGACATCGCCCAGACCAAGGCGGCCGCAGCGCAAGGTGCCAAGTTGGCTGTGTGGTCGGAGGGCGGCCTGCCCTATGACCCGACCACGTCGCACACGGCCGAGCTGCAGGCCCTGGCCCGCGACAACAACATCGCCGTCAGCATCGGATACGGCTACGACGACGCCAAGCACCGCCACCACAACGAGGTGCGGCTGCTCACGCCGGACGGCAAGTTCAGCGAGCCGTACGGCAAGGACCACCCGGGCACGTTCGCCGGCGACTACAGCGACACCGGCGGCACGTACCCCGTGACGCGCACGTCGTTCGGCGCCATCGGCACGGTCATCTGTTACGACATGGACTTCACCGACACGGCCCGCAAGATGACGCGCAACGGTGCCCGCCTCATCGCCGCTTCGTCGTCGGACGTGTTCGCCATCGCCGACACCCACTACACCCACCTCATCTTCCGGGCCATCGAGAACCGGGTGGCCACGGTGAAGGGCGACAAGGGCTACGACTCGGCCGTCATCGACCCGTGGGGCCGGGTGCGAACGCTCACCACGAACCCGTCGGGCCACGGGCAGCGCACGTTGGTTGCCAACGTGCCGCTGGGTTCGGGGAAGTCGCCCTACATCAGCCTGGGTGACTGGATGGGTTGGCTGGCGTTGCTCGGTACTGCGGGCGTGATCGTCGCCGCCAAGGTGACGGCCCGACGCCGCACCTCGGACGACGCCGAGAGCCCGTCGGCCGCGTGAGCGCGTTCAAAGATCTCGTCGACGACTTCGCGGCCGAGCAGGCCGTCCTCGACGCGCTCGTCGACGGCCGGCCCGAGTCGGACTGGCGCACGCCGTCGGCCGCCGCGGGTTGGAGCATCGCCGACTCGATCGCCCACCTGGCCATGTCCGACGAGGTGGCGTTGCGGAGCCTGGAAGGCACGGCCGAGGCCTACTTCCAGGAGGCGATGGCGGACCCGTCGGACGCGCTCGCACACCAGAACGAGGCCGCGTCCTCGCGCACGGGCCCCGAGGTGTTGGCGTGGTGGCGCGACGTGCGCACCCAGCTGGTCGACGGCTTGCGTGCGCTGCCCGACGGCGCCCGCCTGTTCTGGGGCATCGGCGAGATGTCGGCGGCCAGCTTCACCACCGCCCGCCTCATGGAGTGCTGGGCCCACGGGCTCGACTGCTTCGCCGGCTTGGGCGTGGCGCCCGTCGACACCGATCGCATCCGTCACGTGTGTTTCCTCGGGTACCGCACGCTGGCGTACGCGTTCAACTTCTCGGGCCGCACGCCGTCGGCACCGCTGCGCGAGCTGCGGTTGTCGTTGACCGCGCCCGACGGCGTGACGGTGTGGGCCTTCGGTGACGACGCCGCGCCGCAACTGATCGAAGGTGCCGCCGGCGAGTGGGCCCGGGTGGCGGTGCACCGCATGCCACTGGCCGACGCCCACACGCTGGTGGCGAAGGGACAACTGGCCGAGGAGGCGCTGGCCGTGGCAAAGGCGTATCTGGCGTGAGTGATTTCCGGAGCGAGGCGGTCTTTGCCACCGCGGCGGCGGTGCGGGCCAAGCAGCGCTCGGCGCGCGAAGCAACCGAGCAGGCCCTGCGCACCATCGAGGCGCTCAACCCGACGTACAACGCGTTCACGGTCATCGACGCCGACGGCGCGCTGGCCCAGGCCGACGACATCGACCGCCGGTTGGCGGCCGGTGACGACGTCGGTCCGCTGGCCGGCGTCCCCCTCGGCGTGAAGGACCTGGAGGACGCGGCCGGGTTCACCACCAGCAAGGGCTCGGCCGGCTTCGCCGGTCAGCCCGCCAGCGAACGCGACTCGGTGCACGTAGCCCGCCTGCGCGCCGCCGGCTGCGTCGTGATCGGCAAGACCAACGCCCCCGAGTTCGGCCTGCGGGCCGAGACCGACAACCCGACGTTCGGCATCACCCGCAACCCGTGGGACGCCACCCGCACGCCGGGCGGGTCCTCGGGCGGCAGCAGTGCAGCCGTGAGCGCGGGCATGGTGCCGCTGGCCACGGCGTCCGACGGTGGCGGCTCGATCCGCATCCCGTCGGCAGTAACCGGGCTGACCGGCCTCAAGCCCACTCAAGGCATGGTGCCCGCCGCCGACCCCGGGCCGGTGGGCTGGGGCGAGCTGTCGACGCGTGGGCCGATGGCGCGCCGGGCCGTCGACCTGGCCGCCGCCCTCGACGTGGTCGTCGGTCCCGACTCGCGTGACCTGCGCTCACTGCCCGTCCCGCCGACGTCGTTCGCCGACGCGGTGGCGCGGCCCACGCGGCCGGGCCGCATCGCCTGGTCGCCGACGCTCGGGTTCGCCACTGTCGACAAAGCGGTGGCTGACGTGTGCGCGGCTGCCGTCGAGCGCATGGCCGCCGACGGCGTGGGGGTCACCGAGGTGCCGACGGTGTTCGCCGAGGACCCCGGCGTCGCCCTCGGCGTCCTCGTGTCCGCCTACACCCGCCGCACCGTCGAGCCGTTCCGGGGCACACCCGTGTGGGACCAACTGGACCCGCTGGTGATGGTGGCGGCCGAGCTCTCCCGGGCCACCGCCAAAGACCCGATGGCGATCATCGCGGCCGAGGACGCGTGCCATCGCGCCAACCTCGAGTTGCAGGCCGTGCTCGATGGCGTCGACGTGTTGATCTGCCCGGTCACCATGGCGTTGCCGCCGGCGTGCGAGAACAAGGTCGGGGTCGACGCGGTGGCCGCCATGCTCGGCGGCGCGTTGGCGGGTGATGCGGTGGCCGACCTCGGCCTCGACGACCCCGCCGGTTTCCTGGCCAACCTCTACGCGCGCGAGCCGCTCAACATCCC
>JAFATL010000566.1 GCA_019243975.1 Actinomycetota bacterium
TGCAGCTCTTCGAGCACGCGCAACGCCTGCTCGCGGGCGAGCCCGTCGGGCCGCATGGGCGCCAGCATGGCGACCGATCGGCGCAGCCGCTCGATGCCTTCGGACGTGAGGTCAAGGGGTTCGGCCATGGCCGCAGGGTATCGAACAAATGTTCGATACACCAGGGGTCTGTCGTTAACCAGCGTTCATCAGGGAAGAATCCCTTCCATGCTCCAGCCCGACGACGTGCCCGGCGGCGCGTCCGCCCCCAAGACGGTGCTCGTCGTGGTGGACGACGAAGAGGACATGCGGTTCATGATCCGCGTGACTCTCGCCCGCGACCCGCGGCTCGTGCTGCTGGGCGAGGCGGCCAGCGCCGAGGAAGCCATCGAGCTGGCGCGGGGCCTGCAGCCGGGCGCCATCGTGCTCGACCACCAGCTGGGCGCCGGCCTCACCGGGCTGCAGGCCGCACCGCTCATCAAGGCGGCCGCGCCCAACGCCAAGATCCTGTTGTTCACCGCCTTCGACCTCGAGCGTGAGGTGGAAGCGGAGGCGGCGGTCGACGCCTACCTGCGCAAGGACAGCGTCAAGTACCTGCTGGCCGCCGTCGACCGCCTGCTCGGTCTCGACCCCGTCGGCTAGCGACGCGCGAGCGGAAGGGCGGCGCTGACCTGGGCGCCGATCCAGCGCCGGAGGTCCACGAGCTCGGGCGGCATCGGCAGGGTGAGGAGCACGCCGTGACTGCACGCCCAGTCGGCCTCGTCGAGCAAGCGGTTCCATTGCGCCATGAGGTTGGCGCTGGCGGCCGGGAGCTCGAGCGCCAACGCGAAGGCGGCCGCTCCGTTGGTCGATGCCTGCTCCGCGGCGACGCGGGCGGCCCGGCGGACGGCGGCGAAGGGCCCACCGAGCCCCTCGAGCAGCCCAAGCAGCCGCTCCACGGGCGGCGGCCGCCGGTCCTGCACGCGCGACGCGACCACCGTCAGCTCACCGAGGAGTCCCTCGAGGTGCTCGATCAGCGCGAGGAAGCGCTGCGTCGGCACCTTGGACAGGACGACGGTTGTGGTTGTGGGTGACTCGGGCGCGATCGTCATGCGGCGTCAGTTCGAACGCGTCGAACCGACCTCATCGTCTGTGCCCCCGGTCGTGGGTAGGGGCACCGTCAACTGCCACTCGACGGTGAAACCCTCATCCGACGACGGGGCGCGCCGCGTCGGTGCGGTTTTTCGTTCAGGTTGGGCCAACGACTGCATGTGGGACGGACCTCCACCGGATCCGATTGCCCCCCGGCGGCTGGCGCTTCAACCTGGAGCAAACCGTACAACTTGCATACAGGCCGTGCAATGGGCGTTTTCTCGCGCACCACACGGCGTCCTGCTCAACCAGACAGCTCAGCCCACACGGTCTTGCCGCCGGCCACTGCTTCGACGCCCCAACGGGCGACGGCGCCCACCAAACCGAGACCGCGGCCGCCGAGGCTCGTCGGCGTGGGTTGGCGGGGCTGGGGGAACGCGGTGCTGTGGTCGCGCACGGCGAGGCGCACCGTGTCCTGCTGGATGAGCACCGTGACGGTGAACGGCGTTCCCGCGTGGAGCACGGCGTTGGTGGTGAGCTCGGTCACCACGATCGCGACTTCGTCGGTGATGCGGTGCAGGCCCGCAGCGGCCAGCGCGTCGTCGACGAAATGGCGGGCGGCGGTCACGCCCGCGGTGCCCTCGAAGCGCTGGGACGACACGCCGCGGCCCCGGTCGTCGACGCTGCCCACCACGTGGGTGTGCTCGTGACACACCGCGTGCAGTTGGGCGATGTGGTCGTCGTCGCCGACGGATGCCAGCGGGTAGGCGCAGAGCAAGGAGAACGGGATCGCTTCGGCCAGCCGGTTCCACATCGTCTCCAGCTCGACGGCCCCGCTCACCTGTCCTTCGTCCCACAACAAGGCGACCATCTCGCCGTAGGCAGCCAAGGGGCCGACGTCGGCCAGCGCCTGCACCTGAGACCCGATCACGGCTTCGAAGCGCTCGCCGTCGAGGCGGCCGTCGACGATGAACGTCGCCAGCGTGTCCGCTGCGTCGAGCAGGACGAGCGTGCCCGCGGCCCGGGCGCCCTCGGCGTCGACGCCGGCTTCACGCAGAGCCGCATCGAAGACCTCCAGGTGCGGAGCGGTGGCGATGGCAATGGCGGTGCCGCCCGCGTCGAGGCTGGCCTGCAGGTGCGCGACGACCGACGCCACCAGGTCTGCCTCCGGCCCGTAGAACTGGACCACGTGGCTGCCACCGTCTACCTGCCGAACTGCCAACTGCCGACCTCGTCATGATGGGGCGCGCGGGCGCGTTTGATCGAAGTGCAGCCCTTATGCCCGGGCCTTGCGCCCGCAAAACATAAGTTTCTTGAGGCCCCCCGTCAGGCGACCGGGGGCAGCTCCTGCTGGCGGCCGATGAGGGGCGCCAGCGGGTCGCCGGCGGCCTCGAGCCGGTTGAGCACGTCCCGGATCGTCCACCGGTCGGGCCGCAACGACGGGTCGTCGAGCTCGTCCCAGGTGATCGGCACCGACACCGGCGCCCCCGGCGCGGGCCGGGCACTGAAGGGGGCGACCAACGTCTTGTTGATGGCGTTCTGGGTGTAGTCGAGGCGGGCCTTGCCCTCGCGGTCGCGCTTCGTCCACGCCCAGCTGACGAGGTCGGGCACGGTGTCCCCGACGGCCCGGGACACCACCTCGACCCACCGGCGGGTGTCGTCGAACGTGTAGCCGCGCCCGATCGGTATCCAGATCTGTACGCCCCGCTTGCCGGTGACCTTGGGCATGGCCTCGACGCCGAAGTGGTCGAGAGCGGTGCCGTACAGCTTGGCCATCATCACGATCTGCTCGAAGCTGGTGCTCGGCCCCGGGTCGACGTCGATGAGCGCCCAGGTGGGCTCCTCCGGCGCGTCGGCGGCCGACGTCCACGGGTTGAGCTCCAAGGCGCCGAAGTTGGCCATCCACGCCAGCGCCGGTGTGTTGTCGATGATCGAGTACACCTGCGTCTCGTCGGGGTCGGCGCCCTCGTAGCGCCACGACCGCACGAACGGCGGCGCGTGATCGGGCCGGGCCTTGTGCCAGAACCCGGCCTGGCCCGCGCCGTTGGGATAGCGGTGCGGGTTGACGGCGCGGTCGGCGAGGTACGGGAGCATGAACGGCGCCACGCGGGCGTGGTACTCGATGAGCTCGCGCTTGGTCACGGGGGCTTCGCCGTCGCGGGCGGGGAACAGCACCTTGTCGAGGTTGGTGACCTTGAGCTCCTGACCGCCCAGCAACCACACGCCTTCCTTGCCGAGGGCGTGCAACGCGGCCAGCTCGTCCCGCGTGGCCGGGGCGAACTGGCGCCGCTGCTGCGCGACCTTCGTCACTCGGTCCCGGGCGCCGAGTCGCGCGGAGGCGTGTTGGGGTCCGGCCATTCGCCCCCGCCGACTTCGTCGGGCGAGTTGGTCGCCTGCTGCGAGATCCGGTAGCGGTGACCGTCCTCGTCCTCGATGACGTCGCTCGTCACCCGCTTGTCGATGGGCGCGTCGTCCTCCTGCTCGTCGGGTACTGGCTCACGTTCCATGCCGCGGTTGTACCCCGCCGTCAGCAGGGCGACCCGGTCGTGGCCGGCGCGGTGGTGGAGGCGTTGCTGCCGTCCTCCTCGCCGCCCGGCAGCGTCTGGCCCGTCGACGACGTCACGCCGTTGGCGCCTGCACCCGTGGCGTTGGCGCCCTCGCCGCCGCTGGTGCCCTGGGTCGACGACGGGCACGAGGTCGTCGTCGACGACGAAGGTGACGAGCTCTTGCTGGAACCGCAGCCGATCAACCCGAGGGAGAGGGTGGCGATGAACAAGAAGGTGAGGAGGCGCATGACCATGCAGCCCTCTTACCCCCTGTAGGGTCCCGCACTCGTGGACTTGGTGGTGATGGCGGCAGGCGTGGGCTCTCGCTTCGGCGGGATGAAGCAACTGGCCGACGTGGGGCCGGCCGGGGAGGCGCTGTTCGATTACGCGGTGTTCGACGCCCGCCGGGCCGGGTTCGAGCGCGTGGTGTTCGTGGTGTCCGATGCGAGCCGCCCCGCGGTGGAGGAGCACGTGCGCGACGGTCTGGCGCGCCACGTCGATGCCGCTTTCGTCCGTCAGGACGCGGGCGGGCGGGCCAAGCCGTGGGGAA
>JAFATL010000572.1 GCA_019243975.1 Actinomycetota bacterium
TATTCCCGTAGGGCTCGCGAACAAACCGGACGGTGCTGGTGGTAGGTGGACCCCGTCTGCGTCGGTCAGTGGCCCGTGGCCTGGCGGACTGCTCGGGTGAGGAAGTCGTGATTCTGCTTCCGGAGGATGAGGTGTTCCATCAAGTGCTCGAGCGCTTCCGAACGCCCCTCGGTCCCTGTGTGCGGGATCACGGCACGCAACGTGTCGATGGCCTCCTTCTCGCAGGCGACGAGCATTCCCACGGCCTCCTCGGGCTCGCCGGCCCATCCGAACGGCGTCACATCCGTTGTGGGCGTTCCTCCGAGCGCGGCGAGCTTTTCGACCACGAACCTGGTGTCAGCCAGCTCCGCTTCGCCGTACGTGCGCAGCTCGGCACCCAACGCGAGGTACTGCAGGCCGAACAGGCTTCCGGACACGACGGTGTACTGCAGCGCCGACCGGTACAACATGCTCAGCACCGCGTTCAGCGCGTCGAGCACCGCCGGCACGTCCATCGGTTCTTCGTCTTCCTGATACCCCATGCGTCCTCTCCAGCACTACCGGGCTACGTCACCCAGGTCCACGAGATGCGATCGATCGTTCCATACCTCGATGAGAGGCTGGCCATCGTCTCGATGCAGGGCTGACAGGCTCGCTTCTCCGTCGGCCAGCCAGCGGCCGGCCGTCGGCGCCTGGTCGAGCCATCGGGCCGCCAGGACACGGAGGAAGACGCCGTGGGCCACGACGGCAACCTCGCCGGCGACGCCGGCGAGGCGTTCAAGGACCCGGTCGGCGCGCTCTCCTACGTCCTGGATGCTTTCGCCGTGAGGTTGGGGGCCCGACCAGACGGACCAACCCGGATGCGCACGGCGAACAGCCTGCTTGGCCATGCCCTCGAAGTCGCCATAGTCGATCTCCAGCGCTAGCTCCTCGACCCGATAGGGTCCGTTGAGCGCCGCCAACTCAGCTGTCTGACGCGCTCGGCGCGCTGGTGACACCAAGACCAGCTCGAACCCGCGAGTGGCGAGCCGAGGTCGGAGCGACTCGGCTTGGGCGCGGCCGTGCTCTGTGAGATCGATGTCCGCCCGGCCTGTGCAACGCCCCTCGGCGCTCCAGGCGGTCTGGCCGTGGCGTATGAGCACCAACCGATGCGGGTTCACTCGGGGAGTCGAGCCCACTCTCGACCGGGAATGGGCACCGAGCGTTACTTCTTGCCGAGTGCGTCCTTGACCTTCTCGCCAGCTTGCTTGAGGTTGCCCTTCGCCTGGTCTGCCTTCCCCTTGGCGCGGAGCCGATCGTTGCCCGTGGCCCGGCCGGCGGACTCCTTGACCTTGCCCTTCACTTCCTGCGCCTTGTTCTTCATCTTGTCCTTGCTGGCCATCGTTCCTCCTTGAGGTCGCTAGTGGTGACGTTCCCATTGGCCGAATGCCTTATGCCATGGGGTCGTACGCTGCGGCGGTGGACGCGATGAACCGGACAGCACGCAATCGCGAGGCCGTCCCGTGGCGAACCATCGTTTCGACAGTTGCTGTGGTGCTGGGCACCGTCATCGCCATCGAACTCGTCCTCCACCTGCAACGGGTGCTTACCCAGTTGCTCATCGCCGGGTTCCTTGCCGCCGTGTTGAACCCGGCCGTGGACGCGTTGCATCGCCGACGAGTACCACGCGGACTCGCCACCGCGCTCGTCTTCCTTGTCGGCGCCCTCGTGGCTTTGGCACTCGGCTACATGTTCCTCAGCCCGATCATCTCCGAGCTCCGGCGCTTCGCCGACGATCTGCCGCACCTGGTCGCCCAGACGCAGCAGGGGAGGGGACCCATCGGGCACCTTGTCCGGCGCTACCACCTCGAGCACCAGGTGCAGCAGCGGCTGCCGCAGATCCGCCGCAGTCTCGGTCACTCGGGTGGCACCGCACTGCACCTGCTCGCACGCCTGGCTGCCGGCGTGGTCGGCTTCCTCACCATCCTCGTGTTGACATTTCTCATCCTGGTCGAGGCGCCCGGCATGTCGCGGTCGGCCCTGGCCGCCATGTCGCCGGCTCGGGCCGACCGCCTGCGGCGGGTGTCTGCCGACATCGGCCGGTCGGTGAGTGGCTACGTCGCCGGCAACCTGGCCACTTCGCTCATCGCGGGCGCGGTGTGCGGGGTCGCGCTGCTCGTGATGGGCGTGCCGTTCGCTCTCGTGTTCGCGGTGTGGGTGGGGCTCGTCGACCTGCTGCCGTTGGTCGGAGGGCTACTGGCCGGCGTGCCGACGGTGGGTTTCGCGTTCCTGCATTCGGTCAAGGCAGGCATCGTGCTGGCCATCGTGTTCCTCGTGTACCAGCAGCTGGAGAACCACGCCCTCAATCCCTTGATCATGAGTCGCACGGTCAAGCTCAATCCGCTGTGGGTGCTGCTGTCGGTGCTCATCGGCGCTGAGCTGGCCGGCTTCGTCGGAGCACTGCTCGCCATCCCGGCCGCGGGCGCGATCCAAGTGATCACCCGCGACGTGTGGGATCGGCGCCGAGGCCTTCCAACGTTGGTGCCCACCGTCGGCCCCGAGCAACGGGCCACGTCGCCCTGAGTCGCGCCGGACCCCCCAGCCTTCGACACCACGCCGGTAATGTGCGCGTTGTGTCCAATGGACGTTCGATCCGATTCCGGCCGCTGACCGCCTTGCTGCTCGTCGTGGCCGTGGTGTTCGTGGTGCTCGGCGTGGTGTACATGGTCACGGCAGCCGACAAGCTGCCGGCGGTTCTTCCCGGCCACGAGGCGCACGTCACCCGTCATCACGTGAAGCACGGCATTGCCATGTTCGGGTTGGCAGTGTTGGCGGTGATCGGGGCCTGGTTCACGACGTCGCCATCCGACGAGTCGCTCTGAGCGACTCTCGGTTCATGCGCCGGCGGAAGTGGTGGGTGGTCGGTGCGATCGTGGTGTTGGCCGCGCCCGTGGCGTGGTCCTACGGCAGTTTCCTCGCACGGCGAGGAACGGACGGATGGCAGGTGCGGTCGGTCGAGTGGGTGCGGGAACATGGCGGCGCTGGAGTGGTGAACGCCACGGAGCACTGGTGGTACTCCCATCACCAGCCGCCGAAGGGCGGGAAGCCATCGAAGATCCTCACGTCACCGGTCGCTGCTCCGACCCACTCGCTCGCCTCGAGCGTCAACCATCTGCCGGTGCCCCCGAATCTCGAGCCGTTCGTGTCGCCGGCATTGCCGGCGGAGGGGGTGTGGCGGCCCGCCGGCCGCACGGTGCACGGCGTACCGGCCATGTACATCACCGCCCTCCGGCCCGACGCCACGCACACGAGCTTGGCCACGGGCGTGGCGTGGCTCGACCCAACGCTCCTCCGCACGGTGATGTACGCCGGCGTGCAGCTCCCCGGCGGGTCGTGGGCCAATCAAGCGCCTATTCCGGCACCGCTGCGCGCCGGGCTGGTGGCGGCCTTCAACTCCGGCTTCAAGCTGCAGGATTCACGTGGCGGGTACTACGCCGAGGGGAAAGTCGTGCGGCCGCTCGTTCCGGGCACCGCCAGCTTCGTCATCGACGACAACGGGCGGCCCACGGTGGGCCAGTGGGGCCGCGACGTCAACATGGGCCCGCACGTCGCCTCGGTGCGCCAAAACCTCGCTCTCATCGTCGACAACGGTCTGCCTGTTCCCGGCCTGCAGGACAACACCCGCGGCAGATGGGGCTTCACGCTCGGCAACAAGTTGCTCGTTTGGCGCTCGGGCGTCGGGGTGACGCCCTCGGGCGCGCTGGTCTTCGCGGCGGGGAACGGGTTGAGCGCAGAGGCCCTGGCCAACACGCTGGTCAAGGCGGGCGCCAGCAGGGCGATGGAGCTCGACATCAACTCCGAGTGGACGCGCTTCTTCATCTATGACGCGCCCGACGCGTCGCATCCCGAGACGGTTGTCGGTACCAAGCTGACGCCCGACATGCGATCGTCGCCCGCGCTGTACCTCGAGGCCGAGACGCGCGACTTCTTCGCCTTGTTCGCCCGCTGATCAGGGGTCGTGCACGAAGTCGGCGAAACCCGCCGCCTTCGCCTCACCGTCGAGGCCGGCGATGGTCTGTGCGTTCTTCGTGTAGCGGTGACTGAAGGCGACCACGGCGTCAGCCAGCAGGCGCGCCGGCTGGACGTTCACGTCGAGCAACGCGGTGTTGTGGTCGGCGCCGTGCAGCACGAGGAGGTACTTGGGTGGCGCGGCGGGATCGTAGATGGAGTGCGCGTCGCTTACGGTGAGGTGCACGTCGCGGTCACCCTGGACGACCAGGAGAGGGACTCCGCCGGCGCCGCTGTACGTTCCGAACACCCCGGGTTCCTCGGCCCCCGCGATCGACACGACTGCCACCACCCGGGGGTCGTGGCAACAGTGCGCCAACGCCAAGGCAAGGGCGTCGATGGCGCCGTCGGAGTGGCCGGCGGCGATCACACGCGTCGGGTCGACAACGCCGCGCAGTGGGCTCGACGGATCGGCATTCATGGACGCGAGCGCCGTGACGACGTAGCCAAGGTCGCCCGGTTCTGAGGCCTGGTCCGCCTCGCTGGCGGGCCCTTGGCCCGGCCCGGGCCTGCGCAACGACGGCAGGGTGGGCCCCGCGAGGACGTAGCCGGCGGACGCCCAGCGATGCAGCAGGCTGCGGTAATCGCTGCTGACGCGGTTGAAGCCGTGGGCCCACACCACGATCGGGAAAGGCGCACTGGTGCGAAGCGCGGGCGCGTCAGGTATGTCTGCTGCGCTCGCCGCGCCGGTTGCCGGGTACCACACGGTGGTCACCAGAGTGCGCGACGGTTGACGCTGGCCCGCCGACGTAGCGGGTGTCGGCCGGCTCGCGTCGACGAACGTGAACGTGCGGACGCCAACCGCGAAGGGCTCGGTCGGAGATGCCGTGGGCGGCGGGGACGTTGACGCGGTGGACACCGCCGTCGTCGCCGGTGTGCGGTCGAACGTGCGGGCCCGGCGATGCGATGGGCCGCGCATGCGGTGAGGAGGAGGAGTACGGCCACTGGCAGGATCGCCGGCCTCATCA
>JAFATL010000755.1 GCA_019243975.1 Actinomycetota bacterium
TCACGGTTGTCGAGCGCGGGTTGGAAGCGGAGGGCGGACCTCACGAGCGGGGCCTGCCGACGTACCCGTGCCGCCGGTTCGTGCAGGCGGGCGACGTCACCGTCGTGCACGAAGGCCTGCTGGAGTACGAGGTGATCGACGGTGGGAGCACGCTGGCGCTCACGTTGCTACGCGCCACCGGCATGCTGTCGCGCGTCGACATGGCCTACCGGCCCCTGCCGGCCGGACCGCCCATTCACATGGACGGCCCGCAAGTGCTCAAAGCAGTGGAGGCGCGCTACGCGGTGGCGGTGGGCGACGTCGACCCCTACGTGTTGGCCGACGACGCGTTCCTTCCCTTGCTGACGGTGGAGTCCGAAGGCGGTGGCAGCCGCGAGGCCGAAGGCAGCGCCTTCACCGTCGAAGGCGCCCAGCTGTCGGCGCTGCAGCGTCACTCCGGTGGCCTGGAGGCACGGGTGTTCAACCCAACCGACCAAGAAACCACGGTGAGCCTCGACGGCCGCTCCGGTTGGCTGGTCGACCTGCGCGGCCGCCCCCTCCAACCGTTCGACGGCTCGTTCACCCTCGGCCCCCACGCCATCGCCACCGCCCGCCTCAGCGACTGACGTCGTCCTCTTCGTCCCGGGCGTCGGCGTCGTCGTCGTCGGGGGGGCCGGAGAACATGCGGTCGACCCAGGCGGCGCGGTGTTGTTCCATGCGTTCGCGAACGACGTCGGGCAGCGGGAGAAGGACACCGGGACGGCGTTCGCGGCGACGACGGACACGGCGGCCGAGGCGGGGTTCGTCGCCGTCCTGCTTGTCGTCCTCCCCGTCCGTGGCGTGCATGAGCGCCCACAGGGGCACGCGGCCGATGCCGTGCAGGTGCCGCGCCCGCAGCGGCTTCAACGAAAAGGCGGGGTTGCCCTCGAGGGCGTCGTGCATCGGTGTCGACACCAGCACCGAACCGGGGCGGGCGATGTTGACCATGCGGCTGGCCCGGTTGACGACGGGGCCGTAGTAGTCGCCCTCGCGCGCCAGCACGTCGCCGTAGTCGAGCCCCACGCGCACGTCCTGCAGCTCCTCGTCGTCGGCATACGCCTCGGACAGCGCCAGCGCGGTCACGGCCGCCTCGACAGGGTCGGTGGCCACGAACATCACCTCGTCGCCGATCATCTTCACGACCCGCCCGCCGCCTTCGGTGACCGTCTCGTGGGCCAGGGCCTCGAAGCGAGCAACTACGTCAGCGAGGGCAGCCTGGCTGAGCTGCTGGCTCAGCGCCGTGAACCCCACCAGATCGGCGAACCCGATGGCCATGGCCGTGTTGGTCTCCGACCCCTCGGCTGCCATCGCCCGCCGCACGACCGCCTGCAGGTGCCGGCGCCACACGTAGTCGAGCAAACGTGAGTTGCTCTCGAGGCTGGCGCCGCCCGTGAGCGCGAACAGCTCCGCCATCCGCCCGCTGTCCTCGCGCCGGTGCGAGCTCTGCTGGGCCGCGATGCTCGCCTCGGCGATACGCGCCATCGACGAGCCGATGACGCGCGCCATGTGCACGGCGACGTCGGTGTCGGTGAAGCCGAAGCTGATCAGTCCGGTCACGGTGGTGAGCGCGTCGAGGTCGTGGTCGGTGAAGGACCGCTCGTCGTCGGGGACGTGCGGGAAGCCGAGGGCGAGCCAGAACCGCCGCGCCTCGTCGAGCGTCAGCCCGGCCAGGTCGGCCACCTCGGCCGACGTGTACTTCGGGGTGACGGGCAGAAGCAGCCGGTCGAGCACCAACAGGTCGAGCGTCTCGTCCTTCTCCGCCTGACGCACCTCCTCGCGCGACACACCCTTGGCCTGCAGGAAGGCGTACGCCTCGTGGGGCACGAGGTCGGTCATGCCGCCGTCGGGGGCGCCATGGTCGTTGGTTTCGGGCTGGTCGGTCACGGGGTCGTGCTCATGAGATGGACGGTGACGACGTAAACTCCTGGCCCAACAGCGTCTCGCCCCGGGGCTCGGTTGTCGACCACGCCGGGTCGAGGCCGGGCGCGGTGAGCCGCACCGGTCCACCGCCGGGCCGGCCCTCCAGCTCCCACAGCAGCGCGGGCCGGTCGCCGTGCCAACGCACCGCGTAGGAGACGCGGCCGTAGTGGGTGGGGGCGTCGTGCACCGCGAAGTTCTGCCCCGTCCAGTCGTCCGGCAACATCGTGCACAGCGCGAGCCCGCCGTCGCGAGTCTCTCGCACCAGCATCGAGCGCACGAACGACAAGAAGTCGGCCGCCGCCCACCCGTGGTGACCGTCGCCCATGCAGCCGGTGCCCAACTGCGGGTGAATGGCCTCCGGCCACGTGAACGTGTCGCGGGCCGCGGCCACCAGCCACGCCAAGCGCTCCATCGCCCGGCGGTCGCCCGCCTCCAACTCGACGGCAGCCAGCTGCATGGTCAGGTAGGTGCCGAGACCGGTGTGGCTGATGCCCTGGAAGAACGCAGGGCCGATGCAGAAGCGCTCGCGCACCACCTCGGCAGTGGCGGCCATCGCCGGGTGGTCGGGCGCCAGCAGTCCCAACGGCGAGCACGCCACCAACGATCCGATAACAGCGGGGTCGATGCGCCGGCGGGGCCCGGCCGGCACCGCGCGTGTGCCCAGTCGCTCGGCCACCAGGTCAAGCGACCGCATGATGGCGGCCTCGAACGAGGCTGCCTCCTCGTCGAAGGAAGCCGCGTCAGCGTCGTTGCCGACGCGGCGCGCCAGCTCGGCCGCGTCGCGCAACCCGCGCAGCGACCAGAAGTCGTCCCAGTAGAAGTAGTCGAACGGCCCGAGGTGCTCGGCCGAGATGCTGGCCGGCATCAGCCCGTCGAGGGCAGCGTCCTTGCGCCGACGCTTCGACCGCCGCTTGCGCCCGATCCACCGCCCGCCCCGTTCCACCGCCGTCGCCAGCTCGGCAGCCAACGTGTCGTCACCGCTCAGGCGCACGTGCTCGGCGATCGACCAGATTGCGCAGCCGTTGGCGTCCCACTCCTGGCGCTGGCTGAAGAAGAAACCGTCGACGTGCTGCCGATCCGGATACGAGCGCAACGTCTCCCGCACCTCGTCGTGGTAGCCGTAGCGGTCGAGGGCGGCCAGCATGAACGCGGCGTCGCGGAACCAGAAGCGGTGGTACGTGTACGGGCCGGGCGTGATCTCGTCGCCGTCGTGCAGCACCAACAGGAACCGGCGGTTCGCCTCCACCGCGTCGGACAGGCGACCGGGCGGGAGGTCGAGGCGCATGCCCCGGTCGGCCTGCACCTTCCACCCCTTGGCCACCGCTGCGCCCGTGGGGAGTGACGGCGACAGCTCGGGCATTCGCTCGGCGCGCCGGCGTGCGAGGCCGCGCCGCCGGGTGCGGCGGACGGGGGTGAGCGGGATGGCGACGCGCAGCGTCGCCGTGTGGGCGAGCGGGAAGAGGAACGCGGCCTGGGCCAGACCGGCTTCGCAGCGCAGTTGCTTGGGCAGCGACGTGCCCGCGTTGCCGTTGACGATCGCCTCCACCACGTCGCCGTCGTGGAACGTCGACCCCGCCATGCGTTGGGGCACGCTCGGCAACAGCAGGGCGGGGCGGCCGTCGACCACGACCGTGCGATCGTGCAGGGCGATCCGCTCGATGACGGCCAGGCCCTCGGGGTTGTACGGCCGCACGGCCAACGCCACCGCGAACGGCGTCGGCGAGCGATTCTCGATCTCGATGACCACGAGGTCGTCACCGCCCCCCGGCGGCACCGCTGCGTACACGCGCTGCACGGCGTCGCCCCCCGGCACCCGCATCGACGTCTCCACCACCGGCGAGAGGTCGACCAGGCTCTGGCGCACCGCCGTCTCGCGCGACGGGAAGTGCCAGCGGTCGTCGGCGCCGATCCACCAGTCGAGCGACCAACCGTCGAACCAGGGCGTGACCATCCCGCGCGGATCGACGATCGCCTCCCACGTGGAGGCCACGTTGCCGACCGCGGTCCAGTTTCGCAGGGTCAGGTTGGTCAGCACCGGTAGGTGGCCGCGCGGCACGAACGCCGGCGACGCGGGGTCGAGCTGGCGGTCGAGCCAGTGGGGCCACACCCAGTCGACGCCGAGCTGCGCAGCCGCGCGCGTGCGCAGCGCTCGGAAGACGGTGCGCGCCCCGACCGGCAGCAACTCGCCCGGCAGCTGCACCTCCACCGTCTCGCCGAGACGCTGGAAGGTCGAGAGATAGCGGACGATGTCGTCGGTGATCCGGAAGCGACCCATGGCCCGCCGCAGGACCCAGGTCCTCAAGCCCATAGTGATCGCGTCCTAGATATCGGCGATGCCCTGGAGTTCGTGCCCCCGCTCGCGCTCCATCAGCGGCGCGATCACCTCGGCCGCCTTCTTGTCGCCGTTGACGACGGCGACGACCTCTTCGGCGATGGGCATCTCCACGTCGACGCTGCGGGCCAGCGCGACGACCGCGCGCGATGTCTTCACGCCTTCGGCCACCATGTTCATCTCGGCGATGATGTCGTCGAGGCTGCGGCCCTTGCCCAGCTCCTCGCCCACGTACCGGTTGCGCGACTGCC
>JAFATL010000767.1 GCA_019243975.1 Actinomycetota bacterium
GGGGTTGAGCTCATCGATCAGTGCGGTCTCAGTCATCTCGACGACAAGCGCACTGGGCGCCAGCCCCGAGCTCGCCAGCGCTGCGGCCACATCATCGATGACACTGGCGGCCTGCACGTGGCGCGCTGAGAGGTTCACGCTCACGTAGAAGTCGTCCGACACCAGCCCGGCTTCCTTCCACTGCTGCGTCTGGCGGCACGCTTCCGCCATCACCAGCTCGCCTAGCGGGATGACCAGCCCGGCTGACTCGGCGACGGGAATGAAGTCTCGAGGAGACACGACGCCGAGACGCCGGTGCGTCCACCGGGCCAGCGCCTCGGCACCAAGCACACGTCCGTCACTGACCGAGACGATGGGTTGGTACGCGACGAAGATCTCCCGTCGCTCGATGGCACCGCGGAGTTCGTTCACGATCTCGAGGCGACGGCTCATCTCCTCGTGCATCTGGGGGACGAACCGCTCGCAGCGACCCTTCCCTTTGCGCTTGGCCACGTACATTGCGAGGTCTGCGTTGCGGACCAGATCTTCGGGCGCATCATCGCCGACGCGCGCAAGGCCGATGCCGACGCTGGCACCCACCGTCACCTCTTCGGATCCAAGCCGGAACGGTGCCCGGAATGTGTCCATGAGTCTGTCGGCAACTCGGTCGATATCGCCTGCGTTGGCGTTCTCGACCAGCATCACGAACTCGTCGCCACCAAGCCGGGCGACCGTGTCGCCGGGGCGGAGGCTGAGACGGAGTCGTTCGGCCACCGCGATGAGCAGCGCATCGCCGGAGGTGTGTCCGAGCCCGTCGTTGACCACTTTGAAGTCGTCGAGATCGATGAACAGCACGGCCGTGGTCGCATCGCCACGCTCACCTCGAAGCAGAGCCTGCGCGACACGATCCAGCAGAAGGGCTCGGTTGGGCAGGCCAGTGAGCGAGTCATGCAGCGCTCGTCTGCGCAGCTCGGCCTCGAGCTGTTTGCGGTCGGTGATGTCACGCATCGTGAGGACCAGACCATTGACGTCGTGGTCGGCTCGCATGTCAGCGACCAGCACTTCGAGATCGCGCCACTGCCCGTCCGGCTGCAGCACTCGCCACTCGATCGTCGTGAGCGGCACCGCGTTCAGGAGCATCGTGTCCAGCTGCTCCGTCTCACTTCTCTGCAAAAACTCACGGAGTTCCTTACCGTGCAGCTCCTGCGGATCGCGGCCGAAGACGCGGTGCGTCGAGGGTGTCTCGTAGCGGATGACGCCGGTGGAATCGACCACGAGGATCGCGTCCGACGCGTGCTCGAACAGCGTCTGGAAGCGAGCCTCGTTTCGTGCGTCGGCACCCTCGCGCGCGAGACCCGCGATGCGGATGAGCACGAGCGCGAAGATCACCACGCTCGTGAGTGCGATGATCGATGCGTCGGCGACCGTGCCGGTGAGTTGCTGAGCGAAGAGGACCGTGGGCGGGACCAGTGCCGTCGCTCCGACCAGCACGAGTCGTCGGCCACGGTTGCGACCGGACGGGGCCGTTGGCTGGGACAAGGCCTGCATCGACGGATGCAACGCCGCCGCACCCCACCCCAGGTAGAACACCGTCCAACCGACGTCGACGATGTTGTGCTCCTTCCACACGCCGGCGAGGTTGAGGTACCCGTAGAGGGCGTCGGACACGAGGAGGGCGGCGGTGCCACCCGCGAGCAGCCAAAACGCGGGCGGGCGTCGGCCCGTTCCCATCGCCAGCCGCAGCACGATTGCGAGCAGGGCGACGTCGCCCAGCGGGTAGGCGATGGAAACGAGGCGCTCGGCCAGGGTGAGGTCGGCTGCCCGCACGTACGGGACGATGAGGAAGATCCAAGACACGAGACCGACGCCGGCCGTCACGATGGCCGCGTCGAGCACGCTGGCGCGGTCCCGCCGATCCGAGCGCCGCCGCACGAGGACGACGAGACCGGCGATCAGCAACGGGTACATGGCCAGGTACACGAGGTCGACGTAGGAGGGGAACGTGTCGGCGTGCTGGATGTTGGCGCGAAGCGTGAACAGGTTGTCGCCGACGATGAACGTCGTCACACCCGCGGCGAGAAGCCACCATGCCGCCGCGCCCGCCGGCCGGTGCCGCCGTATCCCGATCACGATGGCCACCGCCGACGACCAGCCGATCAGCGGCCAGAAGATGAGCTTCGCCGGCAGGGTCGGGAACGCGAAGTACCCAAGCGCGGCCAGGGCGCCGAGGCCCAGGTAGCGCCGCCACAAGCGATCGGTCATCCCTCTCCTTATCGACCAGCACGCGTGCGCCTGCAGAGAAATATCGGTGTAAGGGCCGAAAATTCCTCCCTAATCGGACAGCTTCGCCACCGCCGTGGCGCCTGACTAGCGTCCAACCATGACGAGCAACGCACGGCCGCCGCTCATCGCCGACCCCGACCTGGTGACGCCCGAGTGGCTCACCGAGGTCCTCCGCTACGCGGGCGACATCGGCGACGACACCAAGGTGGTGTCGTTCGATTCGTCGCAGATCGGCACCGGCCAGGTGGGCGCCAACATTCGCTACCGGCTCACCTACGACGGCGGCGACAACCCCGGTCCGGCCACGATCGTGTGCAAGTTCGCATCGCGCGACCAGGTGAGCGCGGCCACCGGCATCGCCACGCTGACCTACGAGACCGAGGTCGCCTTCTACCGCGACCTCTCGCACACGGTCGACATCAGCCATCCCCGCTGCTACTTCGCCGAGCTGGTCTCGGGCACCGCCGACGTCGTCGTGGTCATGGAAGACCTGGCGCCGGCCGAGCAGGGCGATCAGATTGCCGGGTGCTCGGTCGAGCAGGCGACGCTGGCGGTGGAGGAGGCGGCCAAGCTCCACGGGCCCCGTTGGGGCGACCCGGCCCTGCACGAG
>JAFATL010000004.1 GCA_019243975.1 Actinomycetota bacterium
GCCCTCGAACCGCGTCTGGCTGGGGCACATGTCGCGCTGCAACGCGTTGACGTGCGCGAACTGCCCGAACGCCTCGTTCATGAACGCGTAGTGGTCGTGGTCGCCGCAGTACATGGTGCCGCTGCACTTGCCCGTCTCCCAGAAGGCATCCTCCTCCTGGGCCATCTCGCGTAGCTCGGCCAGCACCTCCTCGCGGGGCCGGCCGTGCTCGGGCAGGGCCCGGTTCACCGGATACCGCGACGCGTACGGATACGTGCTCATGAAGGGAACGCTACCGCTGACGCGTTCCGGCACCCCGATCGGGTAGCGGGCTACCGGATCGGGGTGCCAGAACGAGTGGAGGTCTGTTTAGGTCCTCAGGTCCTCAGGTGAGCAGGTCGACCATCGGTGAGGTGATCGGCAGGCCGGCGACGTTGAGGTACTCGCCGATGCCGAGGGCATCCTCGACCGTGCGCAGGTACGACCAGTGGTCGTAGGGGGAGTGCACGACCTTGCCCGCCTGCACGCCGCTGCCCGCGGACCCGATGGCGAGGATGCCGATGCGCCCGCCCAGGGCGGCCACGCCGCTGACGGTCGGTGCGCCGCCCGCCACCAACTGGTTGACGTCGGCCAGGGCGCCGCAGCAGCCGGGGATGTCGCTGATGCCGTTCTCGTCGAACGTGATGAGCAACAGGCTGCGCTGGGTTGTGAACGCCGGTGAGTTGAGGATCTTGGGCACCTCGGTGGACAGCCACGCGTTGGCGGAGTCGAGCCCGCCCGGCCCGGTGTCGGGCGCCGCGCACGGGGTGTCGTGGCCGTCGTGGCACGTGTCCGGGGTGATGAACGCGTAGTTGGGTGTCGTCGTCGCGCTCCCCAAGTCGGCGTTGAGGTTGGCGTAGTTGACGACGTGGCTGTCGCAGCGCGCCTGGTTCTCGACGACCGGCGGGTAATAGACGAACGGGTCGTGCCGGGTGGCGTAGCCGACCTGGTACGGGTCCTGCAGGTCGGTGAGGGCGGGGTGCTGGCAGGGCACGGCCATGGCGTCCATGTACGCCTTCCACGTCTGGCCGGTGCCCTCGACCTGATCGGCGATGCTGCGACCGCCGTCGAGGGTGAGCTTCTCCGTCGTTTCGCACAGGCCCCAACTGACCATGCAGTCGGTGTCGAACAGCGGGTTGGGCAGCTGCCCGCTGGTCATGGCGATGTAGTTGCCCGCGCTCACGTGGCTCACACCGAAGTACTCGTCGGCGAACGAGCCCTGCGCCTTCAACTGCTGCAGATACGTCGGGCCACTCGGGCCGGGCGTGTTCCACGACGTGTCGAAGTTCTCGTTCTCCAGCACGATCGTGAACACGTGATCGAACCGGGGGACGCCCTCGAGGCCGGCTGCGGCGGCGGGCGCCGCCGTCGGGTGGGGAGCCGGCGCTACCAGGGGCAGTGGAAGCGCCAGCCCGCCCAGCCCTGTGGCGTGAGCGCTCCCCGGGAGGGACAGCACCCCGCTCACAACCGTGACAACCGCGATCAGTACTCGTGTCCGCACGCTGAGCCCCCAGCCAGGTCGGTGACGAAGGGGAAACGGGCGGGTGGCCGTCGCCTTACGGGTGGGTGCCGGGTAAGTAGCGGCGGGCGGCGGCGATCTGGCCGGCGTAGGGCGGCTGGTCGAGGCGGACCTCCCGCACCGGCGTGCCGGTGTGCGAGGCGTGGAGCATGAGGTTGTCGCCCACGACGAGCCCGTTGTGGTGCACCACCCCCTTCGACGCGAAGAACACGATGTCGCCGGGACGGAGGGCGTCGGTCGCGACCGGTGTGCCCGAGGCGGCCTGGTGGCTGGCGTCGCGCGGGATGGTGATGCCGTGCAGGCGGTAGTCGATCCACGTCAGGCCCGAGCAGTCGACGCCGAACCCGGACACGCCGCCCCACAGATATGGGAGCCCCGTGAAAAGGCGGGCGACGCGCACGATGTCGTCGGCGGTGGCCGGAAGGGCGGGCGCGCCCCTGGGCGTGACGGACACGTCGGCGCGCGCCAGGCGCCGTACGGTGCCGTCGAGCATGGCGACGTCCACCGCGTCGGCCGTGAGGGCGCGCACCGGCAGACGCGTGCCCATGCCGATCTCCATGACCCGGTGGCCGTCGGCCGCGTCGAGGAGCCACGTGGTGAGGGCGGTGACGGTGGCGTCGGTGTTGGTGGGCGACGTCGGCAGCGCGGCAAAGGTGAGTTGTGCGAGCGGGACCCACCCGGGGTAGCCGCGCGCGTCGGCCGGATTGGGCTGGTCGGGGATGAGCACGTGGGCCCAGTCGCCCTGCGCGCCGATCACGATGACGCGGTCGTCGAGGAGCGCCTGCGTGTCGACGCGGTCGGTCAGGTCCTCGCGCTGCTTGGTCGTCATCGGCGCCAGCCAGCCGCGAATGTCGACGGGCGCACCGAGGGCGACACGGTCCATCGGGCGCGGTGACGTCGGCGTGTGCCACACCGGCGCCATGGCCACGCGCACGCGAGCGTCGGCGGGGAGAGGGGGCAGGTCGGTGCGAGGTGCAGATGCGGTCGAGGGTGCGGGGGTGCTGTGGGCTGTCGTCGGCGGAGCCGTGGCCGGCGTCGATGCCGCCGCGGCAACAGTCGCGGCCGTCGTGGTCGTCGTGCGCCCGACGGCCGTGGTGTGCTTGGCCGGCGCGCCGCAGCCGACGAGCAGGAGAAGCACGCACAGGGCCCACCGCCGCCGCGTTGCCATGCCCCCATTGTGGGCCAACTAGGTTCTGCGGCCATGCGCAAACTGATTGCCGGTCCCGTCGCGCTCCTCCTCGTGGTCGCCATGGCCGCCTGCGGGAACAGCAAGAGCAGTGCCAGCAAGGACGCGTCGACGTCCACGACCGCGTCCGGCCCGACTACTACCGAGGTGGCCCCCTTGACATCCACTCCCACCGACAAGATCCCCGAGGTCGGCAACGCGACTGACCTCACCAAGGCGCCGACCGTGAGCGCCGGCACCCAACCGGCGCCGACCGAGCTGCAGTTCAAGGACCTCGTCGTCGGTGACGGCGCCGTGGCCAAGGCCAGCAACACGGTGCAGGTGCAGTACTACGGCGCCAACTACGCCGACGGCAAGGAGTTCGACTCGTCGTGGGCGCGCGGCGGCCAGCCGGCCACGTTCCCGCTCAACGGCGTCATCAAGGGCTTCTCGCTGGCGATCACCGGCATGAAG
>JAFATL010000193.1 GCA_019243975.1 Actinomycetota bacterium
TTCGAGGTGCGGGGCGACCAGCTCCCCCAGGCGACGACCGCCGCCGACCTGCGCACCGCGCTGGCCGGTGACCAGCTGATGCGCAACCGGCAGTACTTCGACGCCACCCTCGACCTCGTCCGCAACCACGTGGTCGACCTGTTCCAGCTGCATTTCTACGAAGCGCCCGACGTGATCGGGTCGCTCACCTCAATGCTGCACGCCCACCTTCCTGCCGACTTCCCCGTGCAGGCGTGGGAGGTGGGTCAGTTCTGGCCGAACGCGCCCGAGGATCCGGCGGTGCACGCCGACCAGACCAAGCGCGTCGTGTGCGGGCTGGTGTCGGGAGACGTGCAACGGATCATCTGGCTGCCCCTCGGCTACAACCCCAACGGTCGCAACGCCACCGAGCTGCGCTTCGGCCTGCTCGACCCCAACGGCACCACCCGGCCCGCCGCGACAACCTTCCTCGGTCTTCGTCAACCTCAGACCGCGTGCGCGAAGCTGGGTTGATGCTGGACGACGAGCGCGGCCTGCGGCGGTGGCGCACGCGAGTCGGTCGCCACCTGCGCTGGGCGCGCACCGAAGGTGTGGCCAAGCTGGCCGAGGAGGACGACCTCAACCCGGTGACGCGGGTGGCCGACGCGGCCCGGCGGTGGCGGTGGCGGCGCCAGCACGGCGTGCAACCGGGCCAGGCGACGCCGGTGTGGCTCGTCGGGGTGCAGCGGTCTGGCACCAACATGGTCGTGCAGGGGCTCACGGCGTCGCCCGCGTTCGAGGTGCACAACGAAAACGACCGCCGCGCCTTCGAGCATTTCCGGCTGCGGCCCGACCCGATTGTCCGCGCCATCATCCTGTCGAGCCGCCATCGCTACGTGTTGTTCAAGCCGCTGTGCGATTCGCACCGCGTCGACGAGTTGCTGGCCCTCGACACGCCGATGCCGGGCCGCGCCATCTGGGCCTACCGCGACGTCGACGATCGGGTGCGGTCGGCGTTGGCGAAGTTCGGCGACAACAACCTGCAGGTGCTACGTCAAATCGCCGAGGGCACCGCCACAGGGCGTTGGCAGGCCCAGCGCGTGTCCACGGCCAACCTCGAACTGATCAAGAGCTTCGACTACGGCCGCATGACGCCGGCGTCGGCTGCCGCCCTCTTCTGGGTGATGCGCAACTCGTTGTACTTCGATCTCGGCCTCGATCGTCGCGACGATGTCTTGCTCTCGTCGTACGACGCCCTCGTTGCCGATCCGGCCGCGGCCATGCGCCAGCTGTGCACCTTCCTCGGCGTGGAGTGGGATCCGCGGCTGGTCGCCCACGTCGAGGAGCGTCCGCGCGTCGCCGAGCTCGAGATCGATCCGCGCGTCCGGGCCGCGTGTCGCGAGCTCAGTGAGCGCTTGGAAGCGGCGCGCTTGGTGAAGCTGCCGGCGTAGCCGTCGGTCGGCGCACGCCCGCCATCACCTCGAGTACCAGCACCACACCGACCGCCAGCAGCACCCCGATGGCGCCGCCGAACAAGGTGGCCTTGAGCGCCTGGCTGATGGGGATCACGTGGCGGACCTTGCCCGGTGTGACGACGGTGTTCGGATCCGCGGCCGCCAGCTGTGCAGCGGCTGTGCGCTGGCGCTCCTGGGCCAGGTCGAGCTCGTTGACGGCCCGGCGCCGTTGGTCGACGAGGTTCGAGTACTGCGACTGGAGCTGCGCGAGCTGCGACAGCCGGGCGTTCTTGGCGTCGACCTCGGCCTGGGCCTGGGCCGCGCCGGCGGGATCGCCGTGGGCGGCGCGGCGGGCGACCAGCGTCTCCAGGGCGGCCATGCCGTTGGAAACCGTCTCGTACTCGGTGGCCGGGTCGGCCACGCCCGACTGCTGAGCGAAGGCCACGAGGGCGGCCTGCATCTTGTCGAGTTGCGCCTGGGCCACGTCGACGGACGCTTGGGAGGCGCTCAGCTGGCT
Organism: Actinomycetota bacterium; assembly: GCA_019243975.1. GTDB lineage: Bacteria > Actinomycetota > Acidimicrobiia > Acidimicrobiales > JAFATL01 > JAFATL01. The sequence continues at coordinate 1,930 of JAFATL010000193.1, forward strand.
GCTGAAGAGAAACCGGAGGGTCTCGCCGGCCGCCACCTGCACGACCTTCTTGGCCTCCTTCCGCTTCGGCGTGCTGTAGGTGACCTTGATGAAACTGCTGGTCCCGATGCCTGACGCGTGCAGCCCCGACCGGACGCGCGACGCCGGCACCCCCGTCTGGGCGCTGGTGCGATCGACGATCGGTGCCGAGCGCAGGCCCGCCTGGAACGTGGTCACGAACGACTTGGTGGCGTCACTGCCCCGGAACTGGTGGGCGCTGACACCGCCGACGAGGGCGGGCGCGGCCACGGTGGCCCCTGCCTGGTACTGGAGGGGCTGCATGGCGACGAACATGAGAGCGACCAGAGCGGTGGCGGCCGGAATGCAGACCAGGACGAGGGCGCGCCGGCCGAGCTGCTGCAGGTAGTCGACGATCTCGACGTCGCCTGCGGCGGCTGCGGGCTGATTCGGGGTCTCATCCCCGGGGTCGTATCCTGATGCCATGGCCGGGACCACGGTAGCGAGGGTCCCGGCGCGGCTGAAGTCGGTTGACTGGGGGCGCGCTGGAATCTTCGCTGCCTGCACCACCGCGGCGCTGTTGGCCGCCCGCAGCGGGCTCTCCGTGGGGAGCGCGTCGAAGAGCGCGGTCGTGCTGCCCCTGGCCGCCGGGATCGCCATCGCCCTGGGCCTGCTCGCGCTGACGCGATTCCAGGCCTACGTGATGACGATGCTGTTCCTCCGCAGCAGCCTCGACCTGGCGAAGCTGAGCGGCCGCACGGCCGGCAACACGGCGGTGAGCAGCTCGTCGCGCGCCCTCGATCCGTCGAGCCTGCTGGCCGTGGTGTTCCTGCTCGCAGCCGCCCTGTGGCTGGCTGCGCAGTACCGGGCCAAAGGCCGGCTACCGGGTTCGCCGCTGCGGCGCGCCCTCGTGCTGTTCCTCCTCGCCTGCCTGATCAGCATCGCCGGGTCGTCGAAGATCACGCCAAGCGCCCTCGAAGGGTTCCGCATCTGTGCGGTCGTCGTGATGTTCGTCGTGCTCGAGCAGATGATGATCGATCCGAAGCGGATGAAGGAGATCCTGCTGGCGGCCTTCCTGTCCGCCGCGTTCCCGCTCATGTTCACGTCGGTCGGCTTCCTCCTCGGGCAGCCGCGCTCAGAAGCGAAGGGTTCCTTCACGCGCATCGTCGGCACGTTCAACCAATCGAACGACTTCGGCCGCTACCTGATGCTGATGCTGATCATGGGTGTCGCCGTCTATCCGCACGTGTCCAAACGCCTCCGCATGGTGCTGAGCGTCTCGCTTGCGGCGATGAGCATCTTCCTCTTCCTCACCTACACGCGCAGC
>JAFATL010000199.1 GCA_019243975.1 Actinomycetota bacterium
GGCCGAGCTCGCGGGTGAGGGTGCGCCCCGACCCGAGCAGCTGGTCGAGGACCAGGGCCCGGGCCAGATAGCGGTGGAACGGGTGCTCGGTCGTGAACCCGATGCCCGCCAGCACCTGCTGGCAGTTGCGGATGGCGGTGCGGGTGGCCCGACCGGCGAAGCCCTTCGCCATGCGGGCAGTCTCGGGGAGACGGTCGTCCCACGCCGCCCCGACCAGCGCGTCGGCCGCCTCCAGCACCACCAACACGTCGGCCAGCCGGTGGCGGACGGCCTGGAACTGCGCGATCGGTCGGCCGAACTGCTCCCGCCCCAGCGCATGTTCCCGGGCGAGGTCGAGCATCGTGCGCCCCGCGCCGAGCAACTCCTGAGTCAACGCCCGCTGCCCGGCCGCCGCGACGAGGTCCCAGTCGACCAACTGTTCCGAACTGACAGGTGAAACGGGACCTATAGGGCCCGTTTCACCTGTCAGTTCGGCGGTGTGGAGGCCGAGAGTCGGGTCGAGGCCGGCGATGGGCCGCGCGGTGATGCTCGCGGACGGGACGACGCGGGCGACGAACTTGGTGTCGCGTTCGGTCACGACGACGGCGTGGGCGCGGGTGGACAGGGCGCGGGTGGCGATGCCGGAGGTCGACGGGCGCCAGGCGCCCACGGGCGGGAGGATGACGGCGGCGTCGACGTCGAGACCCATGGCGTCGAGGAGGACGTCGTCGAGAGCGGACGACGTCGCGTTGGTGCGGCCTTGCACGGCGAACAGGGTGGACGCGGCGGTGCGGGCGTCGTCGGCCAGCGCGTCGCGCCAGCCGAGATCGACGAGCGCGGTGTCGACGTCGCCGCTGGCCATGGCCGCCTCGACGCTGCGGGCGAACAGCTCGCGTTCGGCCGCGTCCACTACGCCTCGGCTCCGAGGTCGAGCACCCGGCGGGCGAGGATGTTGCGCTGGATCTCGGCGGTGCCGCCGTAGATGGTGGCGGCGCGCGAGTAGAGGAAGTCGCGCCTCCATTCGGCGCTCACCGTGTCGTCGCCAGTGGTGATGCCGGCCGCCACGCCGTCGAGAGCGAGGTCGAAGATGGTCTGGTCGGCCGTCGCCACCAGGACCTTGTCGACCGACGTCTCGGGCCCGAGCTTGTCGCCGCCGTCCAACCGGTACTGGGTCGCGCGCGACCGGGCGCGGAACGCGTACAGCAGTTCGACGGCCGCGCCCACGTCGTCGGGGTCCAATGAGTCAGCGGCGGCGGTGGCCACGAGATCGCCCAGGCGACGCTGCAGGAACGCCGCCCGGTGCCACAGCGCCGTGCTGCGCTCGTACGGGAGGAGGTCCATGGCCACTGCCCATCCCTGTCCCTCGGCACCGAGCGTGCGGTCGACGGGGACGAACACGTCGTCGAAGAACGTCTCACAGAACTCGTCGGCGCCGTGCATGGCGCGGATCGGCCGCACGGTGATGCCGGGGCTGTCCATGTCGACGAAGAGTGCGGTGATGCCGCGGTGGGTCGACTCGACGGTGCCGGTGCGCGTGAGCAGCACGCACCGCTGAGCGAACTGAGCCAGGCTCGTCCACACCTTCTGGCCGGTGACGCGCCACCCGTCGCCGTCGCGCACGGCCCGGCACGCCAGCGAGCCGAGGTTGCTGCCCGTGCCCGGCTCGGAGAACCCCTGGCACCACGTCTCGTCGCCCCGCAGCAGTCGCGGCACCATCTCGGCCGCGAGCTCGGGCGGCGCGAAGTCGAGCATGGTCGGCACCAGCACCTCGGCCATCGAGTAGATGCCGGGCTCGACGAAGCCGCGCAGGGTCAGCGCTTCACCCAAGTAGGCGCGCAGCAGCGGCGACCCGCCCAGACCTTCCACACGCTCGGGCCACCCGTACCGCATCCAGCCCGCGTCGTAGGTGAGGCGCTTGACCGTCGCCAGGTGGGTCATGTCGTCGGCCAGCGTCGTGTCGCCCTCCGCCGGCGCCAGCTCTGCCCCGTGCGCGTCGAGCCACCCGTCGAGGCCGGCGCGGAACTCGGCCAGCTCCATCAGGTGGTGGGCGCAGGACGGGTGGGGTCGTGCGCCTTGCCCCCGTCACGGGCCCCGCTGCGGCGCAGGAACGTCATGCGCCGGGTGGCCAGGCGCCAACCGTCGGCAGTGCGCCGGTAGGTGTCGGTGTACCAGCCGATGCGCATGTCGTGGTTGGTCTGGTCGACGAAGCACAACGGCTGCTCGCCCGTGCCGCTGTCGCCGTCGAGCTCGACGGCCGCGGGCCCGACCATGAACAGACCCTTGGGCGCGGCCGCCACCAAGGTCGGGAAGTCGGCCAGCGCGTAGGTGTCGCCGAACGCGCTGTAGGTGCCGTCGCGGGTGAACACCTGCACGACGGCCTCGACGTCGTTCTTCGTCATGGCCACTGCGTAGCGGGCGAGCAGCTGTTGGACCTCGATGATGTCGGCCGTCGGCGCCGTCGCCATGGCGGTATGGTAATGGCGTTCTCCAAATCCGACAATGCGGTTCGAAGCGGGGAAGTCTTTCGATCCGGAGGGATTGATGGCCGGTACAGCGGGCGAACGGTGGGAGTTGCGGGACACGGCGCCCGACGTCGCCTCCGAGTACCTGCGCGCCGGCTGGTGGGACGACCGCACCCTCGGCCAGGTCGCGCAGACCGGTCTGTCCGAGCGAGCCACCGTCGCCTTCGAGGTCCACTCGAAGTTCCGCCCGTGGAAGGGAACCTTCGCCGACCTCGACCGCGGTGCGAGGCAGCTCGCGGGGGCGCTGCGCGCACAGGGCGTGGGCGCCGGTGACGTCGTCGTCCTTCAGATGCCGAACTGGGTGGAGGCCGGGTACGCGTTCTTCGCCGCCATCTACCTCGGTGCGGTGGTCGTACCCATCGTCCACTTCTACGGGGCCAAGGAGGTGGGCTACATCCTCCGGGCCGTGCGGCCCGACGTGGTGGTGTCCGTCGACCGGTTCGGCCACGCCGACCACCTCACCCTCTACGACGGCCTACTGAACGGCGACATCGACATCGACCCGCTGTGGCTGGTCGTGGGCGACACCGACGCCGATGCGCTCCCGCAGAAGGCGACACCACTTGTGTCACTGATGGACGGGGTGCCGGTCGAAGGTCCTGCGCCCGTCGACCCGGACGGGCCGGCCCTCATCGGCTTCACGTCGGGCACGACGCGCGACCCGAAGGGCGTCGTGCACTCGCACCGCACGATGGGCTGCGAGGTGCGTCAGCTCGACTACATGTTCCCGCACGGCGGGCCGCCCGGCATCACCGCCGCGCCGGTCGGCCACTTCATCGGCATGCTCAACGCCTTCCTCACGCCGTTGCTGCGCGAGCGGCCGGTGCACATGGTCGACGTGTGGGACCCGGCCGAGGTGCTGCGGCTGATGAAGGACGAGGGCCTCGGCATGGGCGGCGGCGCGACTTACTTCCTCACCAGCCTCCTCGACCACCCCGACTTCGAGGACGCCCACCTGGCGATGATGCCGTTCGCCGGTCTCGGCGGTTCACCGATCCCCGTCGCCGTCACCGAACGGGCTACGCGGATGGGCATCGACGTGTTCCGCTCGTACGGGAGCACCGAGCACCCGTCGATCACCGGGTGCCTGTTGCACGAGCCATTGGAGAAGCGGGTCGCCACCGACGGCCGCCCGATGCCCGGGGTCGAGATCAAGCTCGACGAGGCGGGGGAGATCCTCAGCCGCGGGCCCGACTGCTTCGTGGGCTACACCGACGCCGAGCTCACGAAGCGGGTGTTCGACGCCGACGGCTGGTACCGCACGGGTGACGTCGGTGTGCTCGACGCCGACGGCTACCTCACGATCACCGACCGCGTGTCCGACATCATCATCCGCGGCGGCGAGAACATCAGCGCCCAGGAGGTCGAAGAGTTGTTGATGCAGCTCGACGGAATCGCCGAGGTGTGCGTCGTGGCCGAGCCCGACGACCGCCGCGGCGAGCGGGCGGCGGCGGTGGTGCGACCGAAACCCGACCGGGCTGCGCCCACCGTCGAGGACATGCGCGTGCACCTCGACGCGGCAGGCCTGGCCCGCCAGAAGTGGCCCGAGTCGGTGTACGAGGTGGCCGAGCTGCCGCGTACGCCGTCGGGCAAGGTGCAGAAGTACGTCCTCCGTCGTCAGCTGCGAGAAGGGAGCCTCAAATGAGTGGGCGCGTGGCCATCGTGACCGGGGGGGCGTCGGGCATCGGCCTCGCCATCGCCGAGCGGCTGAGCGCCGACGGCAACGCGGTGGCGATCTTCGACCGTGACGGCGACGCCGCCAGCGCAGCGGCCGCCAAGTTGGAAGCGAACGGCGGCAAGGCCATCGGTGTCACCGTCGACGTCACCGACCGGGCTGCCATCGACGAGGGCGTGGTGTACACGGGCGCCCAGCTCGATACGCCGACGATCCTCGTCAACAGCGCCGGGCTCGACGGCTTCGACCCGTTTCTCACCATCACCCTCGAGAAGTGGCAGCGCATCATCGACGTGAACCTGACGGGCACGTTCCAGGTCTGCCAGGCCGTGGTGCCGGGCATGATCGAGGCGGGCTGGGGCCGCATCGTGAACATCTCGTCGTCGAGCGCGCAGGGCGGCCAGCCGGTGATGACGCACTACGTGGCGGCCAAGGCGGGCGTGATCGGGTTCACCAAGGCGCTCGCCCTCGAGCTGGGCCCGCAGGGGATCACCGTCAACACCATCCCGCCCGGGTTCATCGACACGCCGATGCTGCGCAAAGCCGAAGGCCGCGGGTTCCTCGGCCAAGGCGTCGAGCACCACGCCGGCACCACGCCCGTGCGCCGGGTCGGCCGTCCCGAAGACATCGCCGCCGCCTGCGCGTTCCTCGTCAGCGAGGAAGCGAGCTACGTCACGGGCCAGGTCATCGGCGTCAACGGCGGCCGCAACACCTGACATGCCGCGTATTGAACCGCTGCCGCCGGACCAGTGGCCGGCAGAGATGCGGGACGCGCTGGCGGCCATGCGACCGCCCAACCCGCGCCACCCGTTGCCGAGCCGCGCCGAAGGGAGGCCAAAGGGGCTCAACGCCTTGGGTGCGCTCGCCCACCATCCCGAGCTGACCAAGGCGTTCAACACGTTTAACGGCCACGTCCAGTTCGCCACCACGCTCACCGCCCGCCAACGCGAGCTGCTCATCCTTCGCATCGCGGCGGTGCGTGACGCGGCGTACGAGTGGGCGCAGCACGCCGTGCTAGCCGCAGACGCCGGCCTCTCCACCGACGAGGTGGCCGCCATCGTCGACGGGCCGGACGCAGGGGAGTGGCCCCCGGTCGAACGGGCGATGTTGCGAGCGGTCGACGAGCTGATCGCCACCGCGACGGTCACCGACGCGACGTGGTCCGCCCTCGCGGACCACCTCGACACCCAGCAGCTGATGGACGTCGTGTTCACCGTGGGCGCCTACGACACCGTCGCCATGGCCTTCAAGGCGTTCGGCGTGGAGCTGGACAGTGACCTCCAGAAATAGACAGAGGTCTCCAGCGGAAATAAGGTTCTCCAAAAGCGAGATTCCTGCTATCATCGAGCGCTAGACCCCCTCATCGGAGGACCCGCATGCCGCATTTCGCAAAGCCGGCTGACGGCTCGTGGACCGAGCACTATCCGCATCTCGGCACTGCGCCGGTCTCCTACGAGGACTCGATCTCGCCCGAGCACCACGAGCTGGAGTGCAAGGCGATCTTCGCCCGCACGTGGCTGAACGTGGGCCGGGTCGAGCAACTGCCCCGTACCGGGAGCTACTTCACCCGCGAGATCGCGGCGGCCAAGACCTCGGTCATCGTGGTGAAGGACAAGGACGGCACCGTGCGCGCCTTCCACAACATCTGCCGCCATCGCGGCAACAAGCTGGTGTGGCAGGACTACCCGGGCGAAGAGGTCAGCGGCACGTGCCGGCAGTTCACGTGCAAGTACCACGGTTGGCGCTACGGGCTCGACGGCGGCCTCAACTTCGTGCAGCAGGAGGAAGAGTTCTTCGACCTCGACATGGCCGACTACGGCCTCGTGTCGGTGCAATGCGAGGTGTGGGAGGGGTTCATCTGGATCAACCTCGACCCCGCCAACGAGACGTCGCTGCAGGACTGGCTCGGGGAGTTCGGCACGGGTCTCGCCGGCTATCCGTTCGACCAGATGACGCAGGTCTACAAGTACCGCGCCTTGGTCGGGAGCAACTGGAAGCTCTTCATCGACGCCTTCGCCGAGTTCTACCACGCACCTGTTCTGCACGCGAAGCAAGCGGTGGCCGACGAGTCGCACAAGCTGATGAACGTCGGCTACGAGGCGCTGGCGTACCAGCTGGAAGGGCCGCACGGCATGGTGTCGTCGTGGGGCGGCATGGCGCCTCCGCGCGATCTCAACATGGTGAAGCCGCTCGAGCGGGTGCTGCGCAGCGGCCTGTTCGGGCCGTGGGACCGGCCCATCGACATCGACCTGCCGCCCGCCGTCAACCCGGCGCGCAGCAAGGCGTGGGGCATCGACTCGTTCCACTTCTTCCCCAACTTCATGCTGCTGATCTGGGCGCCCAACTGGTACCTCACCTACCACTACTGGCCCACCGCCTATAACCAGCACATCTTCGAAGCGGGGCTGTACTTCGTGCCGCCGTCCAACGCGACGGAGCGATTGCGCCAAGAGCTGGCGTGCGTCACCTTCAAGGAGTACGCCCTGCAGGACGGCAACACGCTCGAAGCGACGCAGACCATGCTCGAGTCGCGGGCAGTGAGCCACTTCCCGCTCAACGACCAGGAGATCCTCCTCCGTCACCTGCACAAGACGGCGGGCTCCTATGTCGAGGCGTACCAGAAGGAGCTGGCAACGGGAGTGTTGACGTGAGCACGTTCCCGACTGACTTCGCCGATCTCGAGCCGTTCGCCGACTGGGCCCTTGCGACGGAAGGGGAGCGCTACGCCAAGCGCCTGAGCAGCTCGATGGACGAGCTGCAGGCGTTCTACGACGCGGTGTTCCCGCGCCTCGAACCGGCGATGGCCTACCTCGACGCCCACGACCTCAATGCTTTGCCCGACGACGCCACCCGCTTGCTGTGGCTCTGTTACTCACTGATCAACGCGTCGTTCCCCATCGAGGTGTGGCGCCAGACGCGCGTGCCCGACAGCGGCGCGGCGGCCGTCGAACTGGTCGTGGAACCGGCGGTCTGACCTCAGGTAGAACCGCGTTCGCGAATTTCGCGGGTACAATTTCCGTCATGGCCACCGAGGACACGTCGGCTCCGTCGTGGCGAGAGGTTGCGGTGGCTCGGTCGCTCGACCCGGCCCGCGCCCGCGCCGAAGGCCGGGTGCAGCGGTTCCTCGACGCCGCCCTCGAGCTCATGAACACGAGCCCCGACTTCACCGTGCAGGAGGTCGTCGAGAAGTCCGGTCAGTCGCTGCGCAGCTTCTACCAGTACTTCGCCGGCAAGTACGAGCTGCTGCTCGGGCTGTTCGAGGAGTCGGTGCGCGCCACCGCGGAACAACTGCGCGCCGCCGTCGACGACATCGATGACCCGCTCGAACGACTGCACACGTTCGCGGTCGAGTACTACCGCGTGTGCCGGCCGGCACCGCCCAAAGCGCGCTCGACCAAGAAGTCGCCGTCGCCCGCCACCATGGCCGCGTTCGCCCAGCAGCTGCTGACCGAGCACCCGAAGGAAGCGTCGCGTGCCTTCGTCCCGCTGGTCGCTTTGTTCGAGGAACTGCTCGAGGCGGCCGAGAAGTCGGGCCAGATCCGCAAAGGCCTCGCCCATCACCGCATCGCCGGCGTGGTGCTCGAGTCGATCATGTTCAACATCTTCGCCACCACCATCAGCGGCGCATCCGCCAAGGCCGACGCCGACGGCGCTGAGGGTCTGTGGGAGCTGCTCCTCTACGGCATCGGTACTGACCGACCCCGCTAGCGAACGCTCCCCTCTAGAGCCCGGCCGCGAACCGGTCGATGAGCGCGGCGAGCTCCGCCGGCCGTTGCAGTCCCAGCGGGTGACCGGCGCCATCGAGCACGACGAGCTCGCTGCGGGGGAGGGCAGCGGCGAGGCGGCGAGCCGAGCGCGGCGGTGACGTGCGGTCCTTACTCCCGACCACCACCAGC
>JAFATL010000211.1 GCA_019243975.1 Actinomycetota bacterium
TGCGCGCCCTCGTGGACGGCAGGCATCGTCGCTATTCGCCCCAGATGTCGTCGCCGTACGGACGGCGTCGGGGCGGTGCGTCGGCGGCCTTCCAGACCATCAGCTTGCGGCGGAAGTAGCAGACCTCTTCGCCCCGCTGGTTCAGGCCTTTGGTCTCGACGGTGATGACGCCCCGGTCGGGCTTCGACGACGACTCGCGCTTGTCGAGCACGCGCGTCTCCGCGTAGATGGTGTCGCCGTGGAACGTCGGCCGCTGGTGGGTGAGCGACTCGACCTCGAGGTTGGCGATGCACGAGCCGCTCACGTCGGGCACGCTCATGCCGAGCACAAGCGAGTACACGAGGTTGCCGACGACCACGTTCTTGCCCTGCACCGTCTCGTGCTCGGCGAACCACGCGTTGGTGTGCAGCGGGTGGTGGTTCATCGTGATCATCGAGAAGAGGTGGTCGTCGTACTCGGTGATCGTCTTGCCGGGCCAGTGCTTGTAGATGTCGCCGATCTCGAAGTCTTCGTAGTAGCGGCCGAACGGCCGGTCGTAGGTGGTCATCGCTTTGCCTCCGCTGCGGCTCGCTCGGCCGCTGACTTGATGGTCGCGAGCGTCTGCTCCATGCCGACGCGGTTGTGGGCCGCGGCGTCGCTCACGCCGCGCGCCGGTCGACCGAGTGACTTGGCCAGCCGACCGCGCTGGTCGAGGAACGACTCGGTGACCGTGCAGCCAGCGCCGTTGGCGTCAGCGTCGATCCGATAGGTCCACCGGGCGATCGAGAGCTTGGCGAAGGTGACGTCCCACGCCACTTCCTCGCCGGGCCGGTACGTGACAACGGTCCCGACGGTGTTCCACCGCCGCCAACCGCTGCGGTTGTGGCCGGTGAAGCGGGCGCCCACGGCCGGTGTCTGCGCGCGGCCCCGCCACGTCACCTTCTTGCACTCGGGCGACCACTCCCCCATGCGGGTGGGGTCGGCCAGCAGGTCCCAGACCCTGTCGGGCGGCGCGTCGATGTGGGTGCTGACGTCGAGTTCGGGCACGAGAGGCAAACGTAATGCGATCCTTGCCCCTGTGGCACAACGCCTCGGACCCGACGACTGGCAGCGCGAAGCCGGCCAGAACGCCGACATGGAACGCGCCATCGCCGTCAGCCGGCGCACGGTCGGCAGCACCGGCCTGTACTCCTCGGTCGTGACAACGCGTCCCGGCGGCACCAGCCGCGTCCACCACCACGGCGACTGCGAGACGTCGATCTACGTGATGTCGGGCCGGGCCCGCTTCACCTGGGGCACCACCGGCACCGAGGAGTCGTTCGAGGCCGAGACCGGCGACATCGTGTACATCCCCGCCCACGAGCTCCACGTCGAGGAGAACGCCTCCCCCACCGACGACCTCGTCGTCCTCGTCACCAGGAACTGCGACGACGCGGTGACGATCTTCCCGGACTGACTACTGCTCGTATTTGGCGAGGAGGGAGCGGGCGATGACGATGCGTTGGATCTCGTTGGTGCCCTCGCCGATGATCATGAGGGGGGCGTCGCGGAAGTAGCGCTCGACGGGGAACTCGCTGGTGTAGCCGTACCCGCCGTGGATGCGCATCGACTCGGTTGAGATGGTGAGCGCCGCCTCGGACGCGAACAGCTTGGCCATGCCCGCCTCGAGATCGGCCCGCTCGCCCCGGTCGAACTTGGCGGCGGCGTTGCGCGTGAGTAGGCGAGCCGCCTCCAGCTGCGTGGCCATGTCGGCCAGCTTGAACTGGATCGCCTGGTGCTTGGCGATGGGCACGCCGAACGCCTCGCGCTGTTGCGCATAGGAGATGGCCGCCTCGAACGCGGCCCGGGCCACGCCCACGGCGCGCGACGCGATGTTGACGCGTCCGAGCTCGAGGCCACCGAGGATCTGCTGCCGACCCTTACCCAGGCCCGCGTCAGGTCCCCCCAGCACCCACTCGGCGGGGATGCGGTGGTCGTTGTACGACATCTCCACGGTCTCGATGCCCTTGTAGCCGAGCTTGGGGATGGTCTTCGACACGCTGATGCCGCCGAACGTCTCCCCCGGCTCCTTCTCGACCATGAAGCACGTGATGCCCTCGGGCGCCTTGGCCGCCAGCGCCACCAGCCCGGCCCGCACCCCGTTGGTCACCCACATCTTCGTGCCGTTGAGGATGTACTCACTGCCGTCCGGCGTGGCCTTGCACCGCAACGCAGCCGTGTCGCTGCCGGCGTCGGGCTCGGACAACGACAGCGCGCCGCGGATCTCG
>JAFATL010000373.1 GCA_019243975.1 Actinomycetota bacterium
TCGCGCTCGCGCCTGCACGGTGGTGCCGGCCTGGGCCTCGCCATCGTGGCCGCCATCGTCGAGACCCACGGCGGCACCGTCGAAGCCAGCAGCCCGGCGGGCGGGGGCGCCACCTTCACCGCCCGCCTGCCCATCACCTCCACTCCCGTTCTGGCACCAGAAACGGGGCCCATAGCCACCGAATCTGGTGCCAGAAGCGAGGAAGCGCTCGCTACGCCGGCGGCGGAGACGTCACCGGCGAACCCGCCGGAGGAGTCGGCGGCGCCGGCGGAGCCGGGGGCGGCGGAGGGGGCGGTGCTCCCAGATCCGTCGAGATCCGCAGGTAGTCCTCCCGGCTGACCTCGCCGCGCGCGTAGCGCAGGCGCAGCTCGGCGAGGGCCGGATCCATCGCCGGCCACGGTGGGCGAGGCGGCGGCGGACCCACCGGTGCGCCTGCGGTCGCGGTCGAACGCGTGCGGTCGAACAACCGCAGGAGCAGGTACACGATCAGGGCGATGATGGCCGCGATCACGAGCAGGGCCACGAGATGGTGCAGCCACTCCCAGCCGCCGCCGCCGTGGCCGAACCGGCGCGGTCCTCCCGGACCAAACGGACCGAACGGTCCCTGACCGCCCCCGGGATTACGACTCCTCACTGCTTCCTCCTTGCGTCAACGGTGATCTGGTTCACCACCATCGATGATCGTCGCGCCGGCTTGGCAATTCCCCAACCCTTCCTGTGAGCCGGCGTAGAGCCAATTACGCATTGCCCAAGCAGGCCCACAGCAAACTCTCAGGGGACCTGGGCACAGTGAGCGACATGCCTGAGCAGTCCGATCTCGAGCCCGTCCCGCCGGGCGAGTGGCACCCGTACGACTACCCATCCGACGTCCCGTTCGAAGCCTCGGCCACGACCGCGCAGCAGACCGCAGTCGACGCCGGGCCCCTTCCGACCGCTGACCAGACCCCGCCGAGTGAACCCCCTCGTCTCCCCCAGCCCGAGGGGATCCCCCAGCCCAGGCCCTGGCGCGTTGGTATCGCCAGCGCGTTGGCCGGCCTGCTCCTCGGCGGCGGTCTGGTCGCGGTCGCCCTTCATCACGACCACACGACCACTGCCACCAACCGGTCGGCATCGGCGACCACCGCCACCACACAGCCGACCGCGCAGGCGCCGCTCGTCACGCCCAGCGGTTCGCTCGACGTGAAGGCCGTGCTGGCCAAGGCCGAGCCCGCCGTCGTGTCGATCCAGTCGAACATCAGCAGCCGCTTCGGCACCGGCCGCGCCGCCGGCACCGGCATGCTGCTCACGCCCGATGGTGAGGTCCTGACCAACAACCACGTCGTCGAGGGTGGCAGCAACATCAAGGTGACGATCATCGGCAAGGGCACGCACGCCGCTCACGTTCTCGGCACCAGCCCCAACGACGACGTCGCCCTGCTGCAGGTCGAAGGCGTCAGCGGTCTGCCCACGGTGACGCTCGGCAGCTCGGGCGCCCTGCAAGTGGGTGACTCGGTCGTGACCGTCGGCAACGCGCTCGCCCTCGAGGGCAGCCCGACCGTCACCACCGGCATCGTGTCGGCGCTCAACCGCTCCATCGACACCGACACCGGTTCGCTGTCGAACCTCATTCAGACCGACGCGCCGATCAACTCCGGCAACTCGGGCGGCCCGCTGCTCAACAGCTCGGCGCAGGTCGTCGGCATGAACACCGCGGTGGCCGGCAACGCGCAGAACATCGGCTTCGCCATCGCCATCGACACCATCAAGCCGCTGATCAGCACGCTGGCCAAGGGCGGCACGCCCAGCTCGTCGTCCAGCAGCGCCGCCTACCTCGGCGTCAGCCTGCAGGACGCCGACCAGGGCGGCGCCCAGGTCACCGACGTCGCCAGCGGCACCCCCGCCGCCAAGGCGGGCATGTCGGTGGGTGACGTGATCACCGCCATCGACGGCCAGTCGGTGGGCGGCGCGTCCGACCTCGTCACCGCCATCCGCAGTCACAAGGCCGGGGACAAGGTGCAGCTCACCGTGCAGCGCAACGGCGCCAGCCGGACGCTGAGCATCACGTTGGGCAACCGGCCGACCAACAGTCAGTGACCGCCGCGGCGCCCCCGGCGGAACGCGCCGCGCCACCCCGGAACGCTCGGCCGCCCAGCCCGGCACCGCCCGGCTCGGTCGACCCCCGCACCTGGGGCACGGTCATCCTGTGCGCCATCGTCGCCGGCGCCGCGGCCACGGTGTGGATGTGGCTCCAGGACACCCACGGCGGGTCGCTGCGAACGCTCGGCGACGAACTGACCGCCGCCGGTCGGTTGACGGGACTGGTCGGCGCGTACCTCGTCGTCATCGAGGTGCTGCTCATCGCCCGCATCAGGCCGATCGAGAGATTGGTCGGGCTCGACCGCCTCGCTCGCTGGCACAGCCGCAACGGGCAGTACGTGATCAGCCTGCTCGTCGTGCACACGCTGGCGACGATCGCCGGCTACGCCGCCACCGATCACATCTCGCTGGCCACCGAGACGTCGCATGTCGTGCTCCACTACCCGGACGTGCTGGCGGCCACGGTTTCGCTGGCGCTCTTCGCTGCCGTCGGCGTCACATCGGCGCGCATCGCCCGGCGACGGCTGGCGTACCACCAGTGGTACTTCGTCCACCTCTACACCTACCTGGCCGTGGTGCTGGCGTTCGCCCATCAGTTCGCGACCGGTGACGACTTCGTCGGCCACCCGGCCCACCGGGTGTTGTGGGCGTTGTTCCACGTCGGCGCATTGACGTTGCTGCTGGCGTATCGCGTGGTTGCCCCCGTGCGACTTTCGATGCGACATCAGCTGCGCGTCGTTGCCGTCGAACGCGCCGGGCCCGACGTCGTGTCCGTACGCGTTGCCGGCCGTGACGTCGATGCCCTCGGCGCGCACGCCGGCCAGTTCTTCCTGTGGCGCTTCCTCACCCCGCAAGGGTGGTGGCAGTCGCACCCGTTCTCACTGTCCGAGGCGCCGGACGGTCGCACGTTGCGGATCACCGTCAAGGAGACAGGCGACCTGACCCGCTGGCTCACCGAGCTCCCGCTCGGCACGTCGGTGATGGTCGAAGGGCCCTTCGGGACGCTCACCGCGGGACGCCGGACGCGCACCAAGGTGCTGCTGCTGGCCGGGGGCATCGGCGTCACGCCCTTGCGCGCCCTCTTCGAGGCCATGCCCGCGGCGCCGGGCGACGTCACGTTCCTCTACCGCGTGGGCCGGCGCGAGGACCTGGTGCTGCGGGACGAGCTGGAGGCGCTGGCGCAGCAGCGCGGCGCCCGCTTGCTCTACGCGGCGGGATCCCGCCGGCAGCGCGACCCGCTGGCGCCCGCCTCGTTGCAGCGCGCCGTTCCCGATCTGGCCGAGCACGACGTGTTCGTGTGCGGCTCGCCGTCGTTCGTCGACCACGCCAGCGCAACCCTCGTGGCCGCCGGCGCGTCGCCCGACCACATCCACGCTGAGAAGTTCGAGTTGTAGGAGACGAGATGTACCGCCCCCTTGCCGCCGTCGCCGGCACCATCGCCGGCCTGGCCGCCCTGCTGTCGTACAAGTCGGGCGCTCCGCCGACGCGCCTGACGACTCCCACCACCGCCGGTTCGGAAAGCGCCGCCACCCCGGCGCCGACTTCTGCCGCTGCCCCGCCCGTCGCCAGCGAATCGCCTTCGACGACCGCCCCGGCCCGCACGCCGGTGACGCGGACCGGTACCGGGCCCGACGTGCCCAACCGGTACGGCGACGTGCAGGTGCGCGTGACCATGCGGGGCACCCAGATCGTCGAAGTCACGCCGATCGTGTTGCCGACCGACCGTCCCCGGTCGGCCCAGATCAGCCAGCAAGCGGCGCCGATCCTGCGCTCGGAGGCGCTGCAGGCGCAGAGCGCCAACATCGACATCGTCTCGGGTGCCACTTATACCAGCGAGAGCTACGCCCGGTCCCTGCAGGGTGCCATCGACGCGGCGCGCGCCTCGTGACAACCACCGGTCGGACGCACGTCGTACATGTCTGGGGCATGGCGATCAGCGTGGACGTACGCGACGACGTCCCGGGCCTCGATCGCGTGCTCGAGCCCTTGGAAGCCTGGCTGCATCACGTCGACGAGCTCTTCAGCACCTACAAGGCCGACAGCGTCGTCTCCCTCCTGGCCGACGGCCGGATGGTCGTGGACGATGCGCCCCTACTCGTGCGGTCCGTCCTCGACCGCTGCATCGAGCTGCGGAGCGAGACCGACGGGTACTTCGACGCGTGGGCAACCGGCCGCCTCGATCCGTCCGGCCTGGTGAAGGGTTGGGCCATCGACGTGGCGTCCGACTTCCTGCTGGCGCGCGGCGTGCACAACCACGCCATCAACGCCGGCGGCGACGTCCGTGTCCAGGGCCAACCCGAGCCCGGCCACCGGTGGCGCGTGGGCATCGCCCACCCCCACGTCCACGACGCCGTGTGCGCCGTCGTCGAGCTCGATGACGGCGAGGCGGTCGCGACCTCCGGCACGGCTGAGCGCGGCGCCCATGTGACCGACCCCCACACCGGCCGGGCCGCCCTCGACTTGGCCTCGGTCACCGTGGTCGGCCCCGACCTGGCCACCGCTGACGCCTACGCCACCGCCGCACTCGCGATGGGGCTCAACGCGCCGGCGTGGTTGGGCGAGCGGCCCGGGATCGACGCCATCGTCGTCGACGCGGGCGGCTTCATCTGGCGCAGCCCGGGGGTGGGCAGGCGCGACCCGCTCGCGCTACGGTAGAACCTGTTCTATTCCGGGTTGTGATCGAAGCGGGGGAACACCATGAACGAACTGTGCGAGTCGCTGGGCATCGAGTTCCCGATCTTTGCCTTCACCCATTGCCGCGACGTTGCCGCCGCGGTGAGCCGGGCCGGCGGCATGGGCGTGCTGGGGGCGCTGGCGTTCTCCCCTGACCAGCTCGAGCTCGAGCTGAAGTGGATCGACGAGCACGTCGACGGCAAGCCGTACGGCGTCGACGTCGTGATGCCGGTGAAGAGCGTCGACCGTGAGCAGGGGCTCACCGACACCAAGAGCATCGGCGCCGACCTGCGCGGTTACATCAGCGACGCCCACTGGGACTACGTGCACAAGATCCTCGCCGACCACGGCGTGCCCGACGAGGACGAGGAAGAGAACGACGGCAGCCCCACCGCCCAGGGCGTGCTCGGGTGGACCGAGGCCACCGGCGCGCCGCTCGTCGACATCGCCCTGGCGCACCCGATCAAGCTGCTCGCCAGCGCGCTCGGCCCGCCCCCCAAAGAGGCCATCGACCGCGCCCACGCCCAGGGCGTGAAGGTCGCCGCCCTCATCGGCCGCGTCGAGCAGGCCGTGCGCGACGTGCAGCAGGGCGTCGACATCATCATCGCCCAGGGCTACGAGGCCGGCGGTCACACCGGCGAGGTGGCGACCATGGTGCTGGTGCCCGACGTCGTCGACGCGGTGGCGCCGATCCCCGTGCTCGCCGCTGGCGGCATCGGGTCGGGACGGCAGATGGCGGCCGGCATGGCCCTCGGCGCCCAGGGCGCGTGGACCGGCTCGATCTGGTTGGCCACGGCCGAGAACGACACGTCACAGGTGGTCACCGAGAAGCTGATCAACGCCCGTTCGTCCGACACCGTGCGCTCGCGCTCGATGACCGGCAAGCCGGCCCGCCAGCTGCGCACGGCCTGGACCGAGGCCTGGGAAGCACCCGAGTCGCCCGGCCCCCTGCCGATGCCGCTGCAGTTCATCCTGTGGTCCTACGCGATGCGCCGCATCGGCCGGGCCAATGCCAACGAGCTCGTCGGCATGCCGGTCGGGCAGATCGTGAGCCGCATGAACTCGGTGCGCACGGCCAAGGAGGTCGTGCTCGACATGGTGAACGAGTACATCGACACCACCGAGCGCATGCACAAGGCCCTCGAGCACGCGTAGCGACAAGACGCTCGAGACCGCATAGCGTCGGCCTCCTTCGAGACGAGGAGGCGCGAGATGGACATCGACTCGTACGAGAACGGCGTGCCGTCGTGGGTCGACCTCGGCACCGCTGACCTGCCGGCAGCGCGGGCGTTCTACACGGGCCTGTTCGGTTGGGACATCCAGGAGGGTCCGCCCGAGAC
>JAFATL010000379.1 GCA_019243975.1 Actinomycetota bacterium
GCAGGAGGTGGTGCAGGGGCGTGTACGGGAGCATCACCCCAATGTCGGGCAGCCCGGGGGCCACGCCGGTGGCGATGGGTGCGTCGGTACGCCGAGGGGCGAGCACGATCGGCCGGCGGGGCGAGACCAGCGCGGCAGCGGCGTCGGCATCGAGACGGCAGAGGCGCTGCGCCTCGGCGAGATCGCGCGCCATGACGGCGAATGGTTTGTCGTCGCGCACCTTGCGCCTGCGCAGCTCGGCGACGGCGACGTCGTTGCCCGCGTCCACCGCCAGGTGGAAACCGCCCAACCCCTTGAGGGCCACGATCTTTCCGTCGCGGAGCACCGCCACCGTCGCCTGGACCGCGTCGTCGTCCACCGCGACCTGGATGCCATCACCCGCCACCAAGCGCACGCGGGGCCCGCACGCCGGGCAGGCGTTGGGCTGGGCGTGGAAGCGCCGGTCGGCGGGGTCGTCGTACTCGCGCTGGCACGCCGCGCACATGGTGAACCCCGCCATGGTCGTGGCGGGGCGGTCGTAGGGCACTGACCGCACGATCGTGTAGCGGGGCCCGCAGTTGGTGCAGTTGACGAACGGGTAGCGGTGGCGCCGGTTGGCCGGGTCGAACAGCTCGGTGAGGCAGTCGTCGCACGTCGCCGTGTCGACGCTCACCGGAACGTCGGAGGCACCGTCGTCGACGCTCTCGACGATGAGGAAGCCGGTCTCGTCAACGAGCGGCAGCGGCTGCGCGACCACGGCGTAAACGCGCGCCAGTGGCGGTGGGTGGTCGGTGAGCAAACGCTGCAGCTCGCTGATCTGGAGAGCCGGGCCCTCCGCCTCGATCAGCACGCCCCCGCTGTCGTTGCACACGGAACCGCTGAGCCCGAGTGCGACGGCGTGGCGGTAGACGAACGGGCGGAAGCCGACGCCCTGCACCGTCCCGGTGACGCGCAGGCGCACGCGCAGCCGGGCCGCCGGAAGCGGGACGCGCTCAGCAGATGCGGGGAAGGGGATCACCCACCAGCATGTCGACGATCCGCGTGCCGCCGAACGATGTGCGCAGCACGACGATGGCGCGAGGCTCGTCCCGCACTTCGCCGATGAGCGCGGCCTGCGCGCCCAGGGGATGGGTGCGCAGCGCGGCCACCGCCTGTTCGGCCTCGTCGGGTGCCACCACGGCGATGAACTTGCCCTCGTTGGCGACGTAGAGGGCGTCGATGCCGAGCAGGTCGCAGGCGCCCGCCACGGCCGGGTTCACGGGCAGGGCGTCCTCGTCGAGCACGATGCTGACGTCGGCGGTACGGGCCAGCTCGTTGGCGACCGTGCCCACGCCACCGCGCGTCGGGTCGCGCAACCAGCGCGTCGACGGCGCCGCCTTCAACAACAGCTCGACCAGCTCGTGGAGCGGCGCTGTGTCCGACCGGATGTCGGCTTCGAGGGCAAGGTCGCCGCGCTGCAGCATCACCGCCATGCCGTGGTCGCCGATGGTGCCCGACACCAGCACGCGGTCGCCGGGCTGCACGCGTGCCGGGGCCAGGTCGCGCCCGGGCGGGACGAGACCGACCCCGGCGGTCGTGATGTAGAGGCCGTCGGCCGCGCCCCGGTCGACGACCTTGGTGTCGCCCGTGACGATGGTGACGCCCGCTCCCGCCGCCGCCTCCGCCATGTCGGCCACGATCGCCTCCAACTCGGAGACGGCGAAGCCCTCCTCGAGCACGAACGCGGCGGACAGCCATGCCGGGCAAGCCCCGACCATGGCCAGGTCGTTCACGGTGCCGTGGACCGCCAGGTGCCCGATCGACCCGCCGGGAAAGCGTCGCGGCTTCACCACGAACGAGTCGGTGCTGAACGCCAGGCGCTCGCCCGATGCCAGCGGGAGGCGGGCGGCATCGCCCAGCTGGTCGAGTGTCTCGTTGGCGAACGCCGGCGCGAACACGGCGTCGATGAGTGCGGCCGAGGCCTTGCCGCCCGCGCCGTGGGCCAGCGTGATCACGTCGTCCTTGAGGCGCGGTCGCCGGCGCCTGAACGTCTCGATGCGCTCCAGCACCTCTGCCTCGCGGACGTCGATGGTGTCCCGGGTGTCAGCCATGCACGCGCGCCTGCACCCGCCGCCACAGCTCGAACCCGAGGACCGCCTGGCTCTCCTGCGTGCGGTGCACGCTGTCGGAGCGCACCACGATGCAGTGGTCGACGGCATCCGACGTGGCCATCTCCCCGCCGCCGTAACCCGCCAGCCCTACGGTCAGCAGCCCGCGCGTCTTGCCTTCGGCGAATGCCACCAGCACGTTGCGGGACGTGCCGCTGGTCGAGATGCCGAGGGCGATGTCGTTTGCTGCGGCGTGGGCGATGAGTTGGCGGGAGAACACGAGGTCGAAGCCGACATCGTTGGCCAGCGCGGTCAGCACCGCTTGGTCCTCGACCAGGGCACGCGCCGGCAACGCCACGCCGTGAGGCGGGCGGTTGAACAACCCCGCCGCCGTCATGGCGTCGGTCGCACTGCCGCCGTTGCCGAAGGTGAACAGCCGTCCGCCCGCCATGAACCGCTGCGCCATGGCGGTGGCGGCGGCATCGAGGGCGTCACCTTCGCGCTCGAGCGTCGCCGTCTGGAGGGCGGCGCTGTCAGCCGCCTTGGCATCGGCTGACCGGGCCAGGTCCGCCAGCAGCGCGCCGCGGTCGCGCTCGTCGGCCTCGATGAAGGGATACAGGAAGCCGGTGCGCTCCTCGTTGCTCATCCCGGCACCCGCGTGATCGCACTGCCGGCGTGCACGAGGACGAGGTCGCCGGGCCCGACCGGCTCCACCAGGCTCACGTCGGCGGTCTCGACGCCGGCCGCCGTGCGTACCTGCGTCTCACCTCGCTGCGGCGCCGCGCACACCTCGGCCAGCCGCCCTTCGTCTGAACAGGTGATGCAGATGTCGTCGCCGCAGTCGCGGTCGATCGCGTCGGCGCGCAACAGCCCGGGGTGCTCGAAGCAGACGTGGGTCAGTTCCCACAGCAGGTGGTACAGCAGCACGAACCGGCCCGACCACGGCGCCAGTCCGCTGTCGTCTTGGACCCACAGCACGTGGTCGGCGGCGCCCGCGTCGGGACGCGTGCCGGCGCCGAACCACACGGTAGTGGCGCCCCACGCCGGGCCCCGTCGCATGGCCGCCGCAACCCCCGTTTCGTCGGCAGTGGCGATGGCGAGGACGACATCGCCGGGCCGCACCAGCACCCGCAGGTCGGCGACCACGTCTTCGGTGTCGACGAACACCGAAGGCAATGCCCGCTTGCCGACGACCACGGGATGGACGAACTCGACGGCGACGTGGCGACCGTGCGGGGGCCACGCGGGCGAGACGCACCACATCGTCCCGCCCGCCGCGAAGCGCCGGGCCATGACGAGCGACGCGGCTGCCAGGTCGTCGGCCAATCCGCCGAGCGTCAAACTCTCGCCTCCTCGGTCAGGCGACGATGACTATACGCAGGGGCGACCGAGCTACTTGGAGGATCGGCGGGATCGCCCGCGCCGGCCCTCCGAACGCACGGCCTCCAGTCGCTCCGGCCCGATCTGCACGAGCCGGAGGCCGGCCACCATGACCACGCCGCCCAGCACGTTGCCGAGCGTGTACCAGGCAGCGACCGACACCCAGTCGACGTAGCCGAACGGTGCGCCGTGCTGCAGGGCCGCGAACATCTCGAGCGACACGACGATGACGTGGTTGAGCGGCGCGGCGGCCAGAAGGAACGCGGCACCCACGGCGGCGGCGAGCTTGCCGGTCACCGACTCGGTGGAGTGCTCCATCCACGTCATCAGCGTGATGACGGCGCCGCCCATCAGGGCGCCGGCCATCGAGCGCCAGCCGATCCCAATGGCCGGGTAGTGCCTTGCGACTTCAACCGCGGTCGGGCCGAGGCGCGGGAACCCGGTGATGATCAAGCCCATCACCAGCCAGCCGCCGATGAGGTTCATGCTGGCGGTGCCGGCCCACAGGCGCCCGACCTGCGCGGTCGTGGCCTTCTTGGCCGCCACGGCGGCGATGGGCACGAGGAAGTTCTCCGTGAACAGCTCACTGCTCGCCAGCGTGAGGGCGACGAAGCCGAGCCCGAACGCGAGCGAAGCGAGCAGCGTGTCACCGGTCTCGGTCTTCACGACGAGGAGGGCGAACAACCCCACGGACACGTCCGCGCCACCGACCAGTCCCGTGGCCAGCAGGCTGGGCGTCGCGCGCGTCAGCCGTTGCACGCCTTCCTCGACGGTGCGGTTGAACGTCTCCGCCAGCTGATCGGCGCCGGGCGCGGTCCCGCTGGCGGTCACGCTCCCGCCCTACCCCGACGCGGGCTGCTTTAGGCGTCCCCGCCGCGGAGCGTGGCGACCACGGCGGCGGGGTCGTCGCTGATCACCGCCTCCACGCCGAGGGCGGCGGCGTCCCGCGCCGTGTCGACGTCGTCGATGGCCCACGGGTGAACCGTGAGCCCAGCGCCGTGGGCGGCGTCGACGAGATCTCGGTCAAGCGACCGTCGGTGCGGGTGGACGGCGTTGTGACCGTGCGCGCCTGCGGCGGCGATGGCCCGCCGCTGGTCCCATGCCGGAAGGGTGAGGAACGCCGTCGGCATCGACGGGTCGGCGGCGCGCACGGCATCGAGCGTTGCCAATGAGAACGACGAGACGATGACGTCGCTCGTGGCGGCGCGATCAACGGCCTGGAGGACGAGGCCCACGATCTCCTCGGTCGGGTCGTAGTCGGGGTCGACCGGCAGGTTCTTGATCTCGACATTGACGATCAGGCCCGCGCACTCGTGCAGGACCTGCTCGAGTGTCGGCACCTGGGCGGGAAGTTCGGTGCGGGTGAGGTCGACGATCCGGCCGACGCCTTCGATGACGGCGTCGTGGTGCACGGCGAGGGTGTTGTCGGCGGCGCGGCGCACGTCGAGCTCCACGCCGTCGACACCGGCAGCCCGGCAGCGGGCGAACGCGTCGAGGGTGTTCCCCAGGTGCCCGAGCACAATCGGCGTGCCGCCAGTCATCGGCCGGACGCTACCGTCGCCGGGTGCGCCCGACCGTTTGGCGATTGCTGGTCGTCGTGGCTGTCGCGTGGCTTGCCGCGTGCGGCTCGACGGTGCCGGTGGCCCAGCGCCGGGTCG
>JAFATL010000512.1 GCA_019243975.1 Actinomycetota bacterium
GGTCGGCGCGAACTTCTTCCTTCTTCTGTTCGTGGTCGCGCTCGCTGGGCTCCTCGCCCGTCTCGGCCTCGAACTTGCCCTTGGCCTCGACGTCGCGGTCGCCGGCCAGCCAGCCCGCCTTCTCCTTGACCTTGCCCTTGAGCTTCGTGGAGTCGTTGTCGCCGGTCATGCCGGCATTGTTCCCTCAGTCGGGGAACACGACACCAAGCTCAGCCGCCTTCTGCTCGACCTCGGCGGGAAAGATGTTGCGCACCAGATACAGGTCCCGTGCCATCGCCCAGTCGGGTGCGTGCACCTTGGCGTAGCGCTCGAAGTAGAGGAGCTGCTTCGTCACCAGCACCAGCTCTTGCGGGCTGGGAACGCCCAGGCCCTCCATCATCTGCACGATCGACTTGAAGACGTCGCCCAGGCTGACCTGCGACAGGCCCACGTCGAGCATGGGCCCGAACGCGACCTGCATGCGCACGCCCACCTCCTCGTCGGTGCCGATGTCCTCCGGGAAGGCGCCCACCCGCTTGAACGCGCGCGCCACCCGAGTGAAGTCACTGTCGATCACCGACGTGAAGAACAGGTCCTTCATCAGCTGCTTCCAGTCATCGGTGAGCTCGCCCATGATTCCGAAGTCGAGGTAGGTGGCGCGCCCGTCGTCGAGCACCCACAGGTTGCCGGCGTGCACGTCGCCGTGGAACGGGCCGTGGATGGTCGCCGCCTCCAGCCACACCTTCACGCCGCGCCGCAGGATCAGTGCGCCGTCGACACCGCGCTCGCGGATGGTGTCGAACTCGTCCATCGGCACGCCGGCCATGCGCTCCATGCAGATCATGTGCGGCCCGCAGTACTCCCAGTACACCTCGGGCGCGGTGATGAACTTGTTGTCGCCGAAGGCGGCGATGCCCTCGCGGAACTTGGCCTGCCGGTACGCCTCCAGCGCCGGGTTGAGCTCCTTGAACGTGTTGGCGTGCAGGTCCTCGATCACGCCGACGACGTTGGCGCTCTTGCCCAGCTTGGTGTGCTTCTGCAACGTCTTGGCCAGGCGGTGGCCGACGCGCAGGTCGGTGGTCATGCGCTCGCGGATGTTGGGCCGCTGCAGCTTGATGACGGCCTCGCGACCGTCGGGCAGCACGCACGCGTGCACCTGGCCGATGGATGCCGCCGACAGCGGCCGTTCGTCGAAGCTCTTGAACACCTGCGCGGGCGGACGGCCAAGGTCGTCGCGGATCATCTCGCACGCGGCCTCGCCGTCGAAGGGCGGCACCTCGTCGAGGCACCGCAACGCGGCGTCGGCCAGCGGCTTGGGGAAGATGCCGGGCGACGACGCCACCAGCTGGCCGATCTTCACGAATGTGGGCCCCAGGATCTCGAAGCCGTCGACGACACCCTCCGACGCGGCGGACGCCCACGTGGTGCGGCGAGGGTGCAGCACGTGGCCGGCCAGGCGCTTGAGGATGCTGGTGAGCAAGACGAGGTAGATGACGACCATGCGCCGCACCTCAGCCACGCCGAACCGGTCGAGGTCGGGCGTGTCCACCTCGAGGTCGGCCGGCGGTGGGCCGTCGGCGTAGGGGCCGCGGAAGTGCGACATGACGCCGGTGGCCCCGAAGTCGGTGGCGGGCCGGCGTGCGTCCCCGCTCGCGGAGCCGGCCGAGTCGACTGTCATCCCGACACGGTAGGCCCAGCGTCGTCCCGGGACGTATGGCCGGTTGACAACATTCGCGCCGCCCTGTTTCATCTAGAGTGGTTAGTCCAACACTGTGAGTGAATGTCAAGAAGGTGGCGATTTGGCTCCATCGCCGGAGGAGTGCGGATGCACGACCACGACGAGGGGCCGCAGGGGAACGGGCGCAGAAGTTTCTGATCGTCGACGACGATCCGGTCGCCCTGATGGTGCTCGAGCGCCTGTTGGCCGCGGCCGGATACCACGACGTCCGGGCCACGGCCGACCCCCGGGAGGCGATCGGCCTGTTCGGCGAGGTCGATCCCGACATGGTGTTCGTCGACTTCCACATGCCCGGCATCAACGGCGTCGACCTGGTGTCGCAGTTGCGCACGCAGACCGGCGCCGAGAGCTTCCTGCCGATGGTGATGCTCACTGCCGACAACACGTCCGAGGCCAAACACGAGGCGCTCCTCGCCGGCGCCACCGACTTCCTCACCAAGCCGTTCGACCCCACCGAGCTCACGTTGCGCGTGCGCAACCTGCTCGACAACCGGTCGCTGCACCTGCTGCTGGAGGAGCGGGTGGCCGAGCGCACGCGCGATCTGGAGCACGCGCGCCACGAGCTGCTGCACAGCCTGGCGTTGGTGGCGGAGTACCGCGACGACGAGACCGGCCAGCACACGCAGCGTGTCGGCCGCACCGCCGCCGTGCTCGCCGAGCACATGGGCATCGACGCGCATGGGGCCGAGGTGATCGCCCAGGCGGCGCCGCTGCACGACCTCGGCAAGATCGCAGTGTCGGACAACGTGCTGCGCAAGAAGGAGCAGCTGACCCCCGATGAGTGGGCGCACATCAAGCGCCACAGCCTGATCGGGGCGCGCATCCTGTCGGCCAGCCGGTCCGAGGTGCTGAAGACGGGCCAGGACATCGCCTGCAGCCACCATGAACGCTGGGATGGGAAGGGCTACCCGGCCGGCATCAGCGGCGAGGAGATCCCGTTGACGGCGCGCATCGTGGCGGTGGCCGACGTGTTCGACGCCCTCACCCACGCCCGTCCCTACAAGCCGGCGTGGGACTGGGACCGCGCCTGCGAGGAGGTCGAGCGCCAGTCAGGCGCCCAGTTCGACCCCGAGGTCGTCGGCGCCTTCGTCGCCGCCGTCAACGACGGCGAGATGCAAGACCGCCACAACGCGGCCTAGCGAATCAACCGTTCCAGTCCACCTGGCACCAGGTGCGCTTGGTGCAGCTGGGGCAGACCATCCAGCGGGAGTGCTTGCGCAGCGGGTTCCATACCGACAGGGCCAAGCGCATGCCCAGGTCGACGAGCGAGATGCGGCTGCGCGACTTGCAGGCCGAGCACTCGACGAGCACGGTGCCGGGACGGCGGGCGCCGGTGGAGAACAGCGCTTCCTTGCCCTCGGCGTGACGGCCGCTCGACAGCTGGTCGGGCGCGGCGGCCACCGGTGCCTCGAAGAGGGCCCGTTTCCCCGTGGGGTCGAGCCAGCGTCCCCCGTTGGCGTCGTTCACCGCAGCCGTCCTTCCAACGTCTCGGCCAGACCGCGGTAGGCGACCGCTGCTGCCGATCGGGGCGCGTGCTCCAGCACTGAGCGGCTCATCCCCGGCGCCTCCGCCACCTTGACCGACTTGGGGATCGGCGGGTCCAGCACCTCGAGGCCATACGTGTCGCGCATGGTCGCCAGCGTGTTCTGGGCCAGCTTGGTGCGGCCGTCGAACATGGTCGCCACCACGCCCGCCACCTGCAGCCCCGAGTTCGTGTAGTTGCGGACGTCGCCGATTGTCTCCAGCAGTTGGCCCACGCCCCGCGACGAGAGCGTCTCGCACTGCAGCGGGACCAGCACCTCCTGCGCCGCGGTGAGGCCGTTGATGGTGAGGATGCCGAGCGAGGGCGGGCAGTCGATGAGCACCACGTCGTAGCTGTGCACGATGGCGTCGAGCGCGCGCGAGAGCCCGTACTCGCGGCCCGTCTTCGACAGCAGGTAGATCTCGGCGCCGGCCAGGTCGATGGTCGACGGCAGCACGTGGAGGTCCTTCACCTTCACCAGCGCGCTGTCGGCGCCCGCGCCGTGGACGATGACGTCGTGCAGCGAGTGGCCCAGGTCGGACGGGTTGAGGCCCAGCGAGTAGGTGAGGCAGGCCTGGGGGTCGAGGTCGACCAGGAGGACCCGGTTGCCCCGTTCGGCCAAGGCGGCGCCGAGCGAATGCACCGTCGTGGTCTTGGCGACGCCGCCCTTCTGGTTGGCCACGGCGATCACCTTGGACACGCGGCGATGATAGGCGCCGGGTTCGTCAGCCCGTCAGGCGACGACCACCTTTCGTGGCGTCAGTCCTGGGCGTCGGGGTCGCCCGGCAGGGCCACCTCCTGCAGGCAGCTCGGGCACAGCAGCGGCTGGCGGCCGTGGGGCCCGATGGCATGCCGGAGGGGGATCAGGTAGTCGCAGAACGGACAGGCCACTTTGGGCCCGATCTCCTGTGCCTCGTCGTCCGCCACCAATTCCCCCGGAAGCATCCCCGCGCCGTACCGACCCAACCGTTTCTCCTCGCGCCGTCGGATGCGCCCGCCTCCTTCGCAGTTTCTCGCCGTCACACTGCGTTGGAAAGGGACGAAGGGCACGAATCTCTTGCCCTGGGGCAGTGCGCGGCGCACAGTGGTCAGGTGACAGCAGGGGGTGGCGACCCCGGGTCGGCGGGGTCGGTCAACGAGGCGATGAGCGCCGTCGCTGACGTCCTCGAGGCGCGCGCCCACGCCATCGCCCAACAGGTCGAGGACACCTACCGCATCGAGATCCCCGAGTACCGGCTGCGGATGGACGACTTCGAAGAGGACAGCTACGGCGTCACGTTGGCGGGCGTGCTGGGCGCGGTGGCGGTGCTGCGGGGCACCACCGCACCGCTCGAGGAGCGCGTCGCGTTGTCACGTGCGTTCGGCCGACGGCGGGCCCGGCAGGACTTCCCGCTGTCGGCGGTGGTGCACGGCTTCCAGATCGGCATGCGCATCTTCATCGAGCACGTCGCCGTGGAAGCGCCGCGCCACGGCGCGCTGTCGGGTGCTGTCGTCCTGCAGGCGGTGGGCGAACTGATGAACGTCGTGACCCTCGGGGTCGCGGCGGTGTCGGAGGGCTACGAGGCGGCGCGCCGCGATTTGGCCGCCGACCGCTGGCGGGCGCTCGACGCGTTCTTCTCCGACCTGGTGCTCGGCGTCGTGTCCGACGCCGACAGCGCCCGGGCCGGCGCCATGGGCCTACGCTCCGCGCCTGCCTACGTCGCGTTCGCCACGCCCGCGGGGGCGGGCGAGATCGACGAGCACGTCGAAGCGATGGCCGACGGCTGCTTGTCGGGACGGGTGGGCGCCACGCTCGTGGTGATCGCGCCGGTCGACTCGCCCGACGACGCCGAGGCCCGCGCCCGCCTCCTGTTCCCCGACGAGACGCGGTTGGTGGCGTCGGGCGGTGCCCGCTCCGGGCTGAGCAGCGTGCGGGCCGGCTACGAGGACGCGCTGCAGACGCTCGAGCTGGCCCGGCGCCTCGGGCTGTCGGGACGCGTGCAGCGGCGCGACGTGCTGGTGCCGGGGTTGCTGGCGTCGACGCCGACGTATGCCTTGGAGCTGGCGTCGCTCCTCGACCCGTTGGTGGCCGCGGACGGCAAGAGCGAGGCGCGCCTCGTGCCGACGCTGCGGGCCTACCTGGCCAGCGGGCTGTCGCCGTACAAGACGGCGGCCGCGTTGTTCGTGCACCGCAACACGTTGCGCGCCCGCCTGCGCCGCATCGAGCAACTGCTGGGCGCGCCCATCATCGACATCCATCTGGCGCTGCAGCTGGCGCTGCTCGCACGCGACCTCGACTTGCCCGTGGTGCCGCGCGAAATCCCCTGAAAATCCCGAACAAATCCCCAGGTTGTGCCTCTTTACTTCCACAGGGGACCTCATACATATTGTTGTCAGTCCAGAGCGGAACCCCGGGGAGCCGCAAACGACAAAGGCGCAAGCCGGAGTCGGATGCGGAGCAGCCGGGCGGAAACTTTGGATCAGGGTTTCGTTCGAAGCAGTCGAGGTGCCTTCGGGTACCGAGGCTGTGGAGAGCGGATCACCCGAGCGAGTTCGGCCCCGAGAAGCGCGAAGACTTCGGTCGGAGAGCTACTCGGGGTCGATTCGCGTCTGCGGGAACTTCTGCGCGCCCACCGTCGTCCAAGCCGCTACACAGACGACGAGGGGGTTCCCATGCGACGGCTTCATTGGACCAAGGGCAGGGCCGCGTTGGCCGGCGTCATTGCCTTGCTGGCGGCTGGATCAGTCGTCGCCGCGACCGGCCAGCACAAGACGAAGGCGCTATCTGGCGTGCGCACCATGAGCTCCGCCGGCGTCGCCCAATCGAAGGAGGTCGCCGGGACTAGCACCATGGCTGCCGCTGGCGACGCGACGGGCGCGGCCGCCGGTTCAGTGGCATCGCCGTCGCCGTCGCCGTCGCCGTCGCCCGGGCCGCAGGCGACGCCGAACATGGCGGTCGCGGGCGGAGCCAAGGTCATCAAGACGGCGACGATGCGGGTCAAGGTGGGTCGCGGCCGGTTCGACGACGCCTTCGCGCAGGCCACCAGCATCGCCGGCCGCTACCAGGGCTACGTGTCCGACTCGTCGAGCCAGACGCACGACAAGCAGGCCGCTGAAGGCTCGCTCACGATCCGCGTGCCTGCCGAGCACTTCGACGACGCACGCGCCGACCTCGGTCGGTTGGGTTCGATCGACCACGTCGACATCAACGGGCAGGACGTGAGCGCGCAGCTGGTCGACTACGCCGCCCGCGTGCGCAGCCTGCAGTCACAGGAGGAGGCGCTGCAGACGTTGCTGTCGAAGGCGCACAGTGTCGGCGAGGTGCTCGAGGTGCAGGGTCAGCTGTTCAACGTGCGCCAGCAGATCGAGCAGCTGCAGGCCCAGCAGGCCAACCTCGACGCCCAGGCCACCTTCGCCACCATCACCGTCACCTTGTTCGAGCCCGGTGCGGCCGTCACGCCGCCCAAGCCGGTGCCCGCCACCGGCCTCGCTCGCAGCTGGCACCTCGCCGTGCACGGCTCG
>JAFATL010000720.1 GCA_019243975.1 Actinomycetota bacterium
ACATTCGTGAACGGCCTGGGCCGTGGTTGCCTGCCCGCCGACCACGAGCTCGCCTTCGCCCGCACCCGGGGCGTGCTCAAGGCCGAAGCCGACGTCGTCGTCGTGGTCGGCACGCCCCT
The DNA here is from genome assembly GCA_019243975.1 of Actinomycetota bacterium. GTDB lineage: Bacteria > Actinomycetota > Acidimicrobiia > Acidimicrobiales > JAFATL01 > JAFATL01. The sequence continues at coordinate 120 of JAFATL010000720.1, forward strand.
CGACTTCCGGCTGTCGTTCGGCCGGTTCGGCAACGCCCACGTGGTGCACATCGTCGACAGCGCCGAGGGCCGGGCCGGGCACGCCGACACGGCGGCGTCGCCGGCGGGCGACCTCACCACGATTCTCGACGGGCTGGCCGCGTACAGCGGCGAGCGCGCCGACCACGAGCCGTGGATCGCGTCGCTGCGCGATCGCGAGCGCGCGGCGCGTTCGGCCGAGGAAGCCGAGCTGACGTCGGACAGCGATCCGATCCACCCGGCACGCGTCTACGGCGAACTGCGCAAGCGCCTGGCGCGCGACGCGGTCGTCATCGGCGACGGCGGAGACTTCGTGTCGTACGCCGGCAAGCTGGTCGACTCGTACGAGCCCGGGTGCTGGATGGACCCCGGCCCGTACGGCTGCCTCGGCACCGGCCTCGGCTACGCCATGGCGGCGCGCGTTGCCCATCCCGACCGGCAGGTCGTGCTGATGCTCGGCGACGGCGCCGTCGGGTTCAACGGCATGGACTTCGACTCGCTCGTACGGCACAACCTGCCGGTCGTGGCCGTCGTCGGCAACAACGGCATCTGGGCGTTGGAGAAGCACCCCATGCAGGCCATCTACGGCTACGACGTGGCCGCCGACCTGCAGCCCGAGTGCCGCTACGACGACGTCGTCAAGGCCCTCGGCGGCGCCGGTGAGATCGTCAAGCGCCCCGCCGACCTCGGTCGTGCGCTCGACCGGGCCTTCGCCGCCGGCGTCCCCTACCTCGTCAACGTCGTGACCGACCCCGCCATCGCCTACCCGAGGTCGAGCAACCTCGGTTAGATCCGCAGGGCGCGGGGGCGGTTGCGCAAGAAGACCGTGGTGGCGGCGCCGACCAGCACGAGCGGCACCAGCAGCATCCAGAAGAACAGTGACGACCCGGAGGGCGGCGCCCCCGGCTTCACTGTCTTGGCCGTCTTGAGCAGCGGCTGCGAGTTGATGATGCTGCCCAAGTCGTTGCCGCTGATGCCGGTGACGTCGGCGTCGAGACCTGACGTGTCGCCGGTGGGGCTGAGGGACGCCAGCGAGGTGTCGACCGACGACGCGGGCGGCGAAGCCGAGGGCGTCCCGCTGGGCGAGAGGCTGGGGAGGGACAGCGACGGCGACGGGGACGCGCTCGACGATGTGCCGGCACCGGGCGTGAACGCCGACGCGTCGATCGGCACGTTGTACGAGGCGTACGTGCTCTCGATGTGGATGCGATAGGGGACGGCACTGCCGCTGTTGCTGACGAGCAGTAGGAACTTCTGCCGGGCGCTCACGTCGATCTTGATGATCTCGGGCATGCTTGCCGTCGCGGCCGTGGCCAGGTCGGTGGTGCAGTAGTCGGGCTTCGTCTTGCCCGGCGGCGGGGCCTTGGTGCACTCGGGCTCGTTGAACGCCTCGGCCCACAGGTAGAAGTCGTAGTCCGCGCTGGCCACGGTGAGCCCGGCCGTGTGGGTGTCGTAGGCGAAGTCACGCTGGAAGAACAGCGAGAGCGTGGCGACGTAGGTGTCGCGCTTGTCGAAGTTCTTCGGCGTGAGGAACGTGAGCGGGATCACGTTGCACGACGGGAGCGTTGCGCAGTTGTCGGGCGTGGGTGCGCTGTGCGCGTCACCAATGGCGTTGCTACTGGCTTCTTGCGGGTCCTGCCCCACGATCATCGGGTATTCCTTCTCCACCGTCTGCCCCGGCCCCGCGGTCATGGGGTCGACGGTGTCGGCGTGGCCAGGCGCGGCCGGCACGAAGGTGGCGATGCCGGCCACCACGGCGACGGCGAGCAGGAGCCGGGCGCGCCTCATCCGGTCGGGTCGCTTGTGCTCGGTGGGGCGGGGTTGATGAGGTACCCGCCGTCGTAGGCGTCGCAGGGGTCGTTCGGCGTGTCCTGGGCGGTGGCGTTCCCGGGCGGCCACGTGCCCGTGAGGTAGCGCTTGGCCTGCTCGGTCCCCCGGTAGCAGCCGGGTGTTTGCTGGGCGGTCGAGGTGCGACCGGTCTGGTCCCAGTGCTCGACCTTGGCGTCCTTCACGCACGTGTAGTCGTTCACGTCGTAGAAGCACGCCGGCACCATCGGGTTGGTACTGGCCACGCGAGGAACCGCGTGGAACCCCTTGTCGACCGAGGTCGGCCCGAGCCGCGGCCCGGCCACCTGGATCCCGGTGAACAGCTGGCGGATCTGCGGATACAGCGGACACGCGTCGGCCCGCACTTCGGCGTCGTCGGCGTCGGGCTCCACTTCTTTGTAGGCGGTGTAGCAGAGCTGGGTGCGCTCGTCGGAGACGTACGGAACGTTGCTGATCACCCGGGAGTGGTCCCAGACGCTCTGGTCCTGGAAGCCGCCGTTGGTCTCGGTCTCGATCACCTGGTCGCCCATCACCAGGATCTCGGGCCGGTAGCCGATGTTGGCGGCGGCGGCGCTGAAGTTCGTCTCGAGGCCGCCGGGCCACAGGATCGTGGTGATGCCCTTGGTCTGGAAGTCAGCGGCCGCCGTTTGCGCCTTGGTGGGCGCGTAGTGGGCGCTCTTGGCGAAGCCCGCCTCGGGGAACGTGTTGTCGGCCGCGATGGTGATGCCGCATTTCTGCAGGCTCGCCTTCACAGCCGCCGCCAGCTTCTGCAGCTCGGGGTGGCCGGCGTCGTCGGTGTGCCACATACCGAACTTGCGCGGCTTGCCGACGTCCTGCGGCATGTTGGTGAAGTTGGCCTCGACCGGGCCCTTCATCTTCGTGCAGACGTACGTGCTGTACAGGTCGGCCTGGTGCTCGATCGAGGGCTGGTAACCCCAGATCAGCTTCGGGTACCTGTTGAAGAAGGCCTCGTCCCGGCCGAGGAACGAGCCGAAGTTCAACACGTTGCGCTGGGCCATGACGTCGAGGTAGTCGTCCCCGTACGTCTGGCCATCGGCCACGGTCATCACCGCGAACGGATGCAGGCGAGCGTAGTTGTCGGCCGCATCGGCGCGGCGTTCCTCGGCGCTGTTGCCGGAGCCGCTGAAGTAGGCCCAGAAGTGCACGCGCCTTCCGTACGTCTCGAACCGGTCGTTGAAGTAGGTCTGCCAGTTGCGCAGTACCCGCACCTCGCAGTGCTCGCCGGGCTGGGCGGGCTGCTCGAGGTCGAAGTAGTGGCGGTCGGGCGTGACCTGGGCGGCGTCGCGGCATGTGTTCGTGTAGTCGGTGAAGCCCTGCACGTAGAAGAGCACCGTCACCTGGTCGGCGGTCACGCCCTGGTAGGTGGCGCCGAAGTTGTCGCCGTGGAAGTCGGCCACGCACGGGGGTGACAGCGGGTCTTCGGTCTGGCGGGGCGGGTTGCCGACGCAGTGCTTGGCGGTAGCGGTCTTCTTGTTGCCGCCCAGCAGGCTGTTGTCGACCGGCAACGCGCCCTCGTCGCCGCCGGGCCCGGCGCCCGTGAACGAGCTCGACCCGGCCAGGCCGAGCGAGGAGAGGTTGCCGTTGGCGGGCGGTGGGGTCTTCTCGTCCGAGGGCGGAACGGGCGCGTACTCGAGCGTCGTCTGCGGGTTGCTCTGGGGCACGTGGAGGGCCGACGGCAGCACCAGCGCGGCCAGCGCCAGCGCCAGGAGCACGGCCACGAGCGGTGGGTACTTCCGCGCCCAGTCCCGCGACGCGCCCTTCCCGGGCGCGTCGACAGTCAGCACGGAGGCCATCGACGCCTCACTTCTCCGCCCGCCGCCCCTGCTCCTACCACGGCTCCATTCTGGTACAGGAAGGAAGGATGTTCATTTCGCGGGGATTGTCGCGAAGCAGAGGAATTGCCCGGTGGAGGTAGTCTTCGGGCGGGCCGGGGGTCGTCACTGGGGGCGACGCAGGAGATTTGTTCCTCCCGGAGAAATCCCACGGCGAGCGACCACGGAGGCAGACCGGGAGATGGTCACACGAAATCGGACAGCGTCGTCGGGCAGCCGCGTCCGCCGCGTCGGCGTCGGGGCCAAGGAGTTCAAGAAGAACTTCGACACCGTCGTCGAGAACGTCGAGTCGGTCATCAAGGGCAAGGACGACGTCGTCCGCCTGGCCCTGGTGGCCATCCTCTGTGAGGGGCACATCCTCTTCGAGGACGTGCCCGGCACGGGCAAGTCGATGCTGGCCCGGGCCATCGCCCAGTCGATGGACGCCACGACGAGCCGCATCCAGTGCACGCCCGACATGCTCCCGGGCGACATCACCGGGTCGTCGATCCTCGACCAGAAGCGGGGTGACTTCGAGTTCCGCCCCGGCCCCATCTTCACCAACGTCCTGCTGGCCGACGAGGTCAACCGGGCCACGCCCAAGACGCAGTCCGCCCTCCTCGAGGCCATGGCCGAGCGCCGGGTGTCGGCCGACGGCGTGACCTACGAGCTGCCCCGGCCGTTCCTCGTGCTCGCCACCCAGAACCCGGTGGAGACGGCGGGCACGTTCCCGTTGCCCGAAGCCCAGCTCGACCGCTTCCTCTTCAAGCTGTCGATGGGGTACATGGCCCGCGAGTACGAGTACGAGGTCATGTTCGACAACGCCGTCCAGCTCTCCATCGAAGACCTGGGCGCGGTGATCGACACCAAGGACGTCACCGCCATGATCAACTACGCGGCGACGGTCGATGTGGCTCCCGAGGTCGGCTACTACATCGTCGACCTGGTGCAGGCTTCGCGGGCCGAACCGGCGGTCGCCATGGGCGGCAGCCCGCGCGCTTCGATCGCCTTGTTGCGGGCGGCGCGGGTCCTCGCGGCCAGCGACGGCCGCCAGCACGTCTACCCCGACGACGTCCGCGCCGTGCTGCAAGCAGTCATGGCGCACCGCGTCGTCCTCCATCCGGAAGCCATTCTTCGAGGCGACACCACGGCGGCCGTGATGGAGCGCATCACGTCTGCGGTCAAGCCGCCGCTGTCCAGCCGTGGCCGCGACGTCGCCTCCGCGGGGTAGCGATTGAGCGCGGCACCGGCGACCACGACGGGAGGTTCCCGTCGGCGCGTCGCGCTCGATCGGCTGACGGACGCGCTGACACCGGCGGAGGTCCGCCGCCGGTTCGAGCGCGCCCAGCGCGCCCTCGGCATCACCCGCTTCGGGTGGGTCGCGGTGGCGGGCGCGGTGTTGCTGTGGCTGGCGGCGTACATCGTGGCGGGCACGGCGATGTATCTCTTTGCCTACGGCATGGTGTTGCTGCTGGTGCTGGCCGTGCTCCTCGCCCCCCGGCGCCTCAAGCTCGAAGGCGAACGCGACGGCCTGTACCCACGCGTGCAGGAGGGTGACCGGCTCGACGTCGAGGTGAAGCTCACGGCCCGCCGGCGCATGAGCACGTTCATCCTCGAAGAGCGCGTGCCCGAGCGCCTCGGCCGCGCCGTGCGCGTCCCGATCACCAAGCTGTCGTCGGGCTCGACTGTCTCCCACCACTACGGGCTTCGCGCGTCGCGCCGCGGCGTGTACCAGGTGGGCCCGCTGGTGGCCGTGGCCGGCGACCCGCTCGGCCTCATCCAGCGCGAGACCGTGGTGGCCGAACCGTTCGAGCTGCTCGTGCACCCGCGTGTCGAAACGGTCTCCGACCGGCCCCTCACGCGCCAGTTCGAAGACCCGCCCATCCGCCCGCCCGTCTCGAAGCCGCTCCCGTCGGGGCTCGAGTTCTACGGCATGCGTGAATACGTGCCGGGCGACGACCTGCGGCGCATCGTGTGGCGGGCCTCCGCCCGCACGGGCAAGGTCATGGTGCGAGAAGCGGAGCAGGGCATCACCGACCGCATCACGATCATGATCGACACCGACCGGGGCGCCCACAGCCGCGACGGCGAGGGCCTGTCGGAGTCGTTCGAGGCCGGGATCCGGGTGGCTGCCTCGCTGGGCGTGCGTCACCTGCGCGAGGGCTACGAGGTGCGGGCGGAGACGAACGGCGGCCCGCTGACGCGACCGCTGCGGGGGGCGACCCACCAGCTCGTGTTGCTCGACGCGCTGGCCCGCCTCGAGCTGTCGCGCGAGCCCATGGCGAGCATGTTCATGCGGCTGCTGAGCGGTGGCCGACGCGACGCCCACAACATCCTCATCACGCCCCGCCTGGGCCAGGCCGAGGCAGCGCAGCTGAAGCTGCTGCTCGACACCGGGGCGTCGGTGCTTGTCGTCGCCCTTCTCTGGGACGAGGCGTCGACCGACACCATGGGCATCGCCGCCGGGCTGGGCTGCCAGGTGGTCGGCGTGCACCCCGGGCAGGACCTCGCCACGGCGCTGTACAGCGAGGTCGCGGGGTCGGGGGCGCGCCGCTGATGTCCACCACCGACACCACGTCGGAGCTGGCCGCCATCGAGGCGGAAGCGCTCGCTCGTCTCGACGAGGAGTCGGGCCGGGTCGAGGCCGACGTCGACCGCGCCGCGGACGCGCCGCCCGCGCCGTCGGAGGAGCCGGAGGAGGTCGAGGGGTCGCCCTATCGCGTCGCCATCGCCGTGATGTTCCCGGTGATCTCGGCCGCGATCATGGTGGGCGGCGTCTTCAGCGGCATCGGCGCCCGGTTCTACGCCGGTGTCGCCGGCCTGCTCGGTATCGGGCTGGCCCTGCTCGTGCGTCGTTCGCGCAGTCCGTGGGTCACGAACGTGGCGATCGTCGCGGGCATCGCAATCATCGGCGTGGTCATGGTGATCCCGTCCGGTTTCGACAACGTGACCGGACTCAAGGGCGTCGTCGACAGTGCCGTGCATTCGCGGAGCGTGCTGCGCCCGCCCGTGCCGCTGACGGCCGGGTGGCAGGCGATCATCGGGTGGCTGCTGGGTGCGGTCGGGTTCATCGCCGCGTGGGTGGCCATCTCCCTGCGCCGGCCCGCGCTGTCGTTGCTGCTGCCGTTGCCGGTGGCCGCCATCGCCGGCATCAGCGTTCCCAAGACGCAGCAGGTGGCCAGCGGCGTGGCCGTCCTCGCCCTGTTCGCCATCGGCCTCGGCCTGCTGTCCAGTGCGCAGGCGGTTGGGTCCGACGAAGAGAAGCCGCCGCTGGCCTTCGAGATCCGCAAGGCGCTGCGGTCGCTCCCGCTGATCGCGGTCATCACCGTGGCGATCGCGCTGCTGTCGCAGGCGCACTTCCTGTTCCCCAAGCCGCGCATCGACCCGACCCAGCAACCGCAGAAGCCGCACGCGGTGCCGCTGTCGAAGGTCGAGGACCGCGTGCTGTTCGAAGTGCAGTCCTCGATCTCGGGGCCGTGGCGCCTGGGCAGCCTCGACGTGTACGACGGCAAGGACTGGCGCCTCCCGCCGTACGCGCAGAACCAGTTGAAGGACGTCCCCCGCAGCGGCGTCGTCGACCCCGACCTGCAAAAGGGCGTGCGCGCCACCTTCACCGTCGCCGGTCTTGGTGGCGCTGTGCTGCCGGGCCTTCCGAACACCGTGGGCGTGGTGGCCAACGGTCCCAAGCTCGCCTACGACGGGCGCAGCGGCAACATCCGCGTGTCACAGGCGCAGATCCAGGCGGGCCTGCAGTACACGGTCGTGGCCGCGCCGCTCCCGTCGGTCGGCGACCTACGCAAGGTCACGGCCCCGCTGCCGAAGGACATCCGCCGGTTCACGTCGATTCCCGCCATGCCGTCGGCCGTCGCCGATCTGATCGACAAGGCGCCCAAGACCTCGAAGTGGGACGAGTTCGACTACCTGCGCACGTACATCCTCGACAACGTGGTGGCCAGTGGTGTCGGCGCCCCGGTGAGCGTGCCGCCGTCCGAGGTGCAGGACATGCTGGCGGGCTCCAAGACCGCGTCGCCGTACCAGATCGTGGCCGCCCAGGCGATGGTCGCCCGCTGGATCGGGCTGCCGTCGCGCATCGGTTACGGCTTCGACGGCGGCGACCAGGTGGGCGACAAGTTGCAGGTGCGGCCCAAGCACGGCGCGACGTTCGTCGAGGTGTACTTCCCGGGCTACAAGTGGCTGCCGGTGATCGGCACGCCGAAGACGGCCAAGCCCACCGTCGGGTCCGACGCCAGTCAGCAGCAGTTCAACCCGGCCGTCCTGCCCAGCAATGACATCGGCGTGAAGCTCTACCTGCCGGTGATCACACCCGCCCGCAGCACGGTGCTGGAGAACGTACGCCGGGCGCTCCTGGTGATCGTGCCCTTGCTGTTGCTCCTGCTGCTGGCATACGTGACCTTCCCGATCCTGCGCAAGGCGCGCTACCGGTCGCGGCTGCGGGCTGCCGCCATGGCGTCGGGCCCCCGAGCGCGTATCGCGCTGGCGTATGCCGAGTGGCGCGACCTGGCGACCGACTTCGGGTTCCGTCACCCCACCGACACGCCGTTGATGTTCCTCGAACGGTTCGCTCCCGACGAGGAGCACACCGAGCTGGCGTGGCTGACGACGCGCGCGCTGTGGGGCGACCTGCAGGGCTCGCTCACGCCCGAGCTGGCGTTCGCAGCCGAGGAGCTGTCGAAGGCGCTGCGCCGTCGCCTCACCCAGGCGCAGCCGGCCACACTCCGCGCCGTCGCGCTCGTGTCGCGCCTGTCGTTGCGGCACCCGTACGCGCCCGAGACCGACCTGAGCAAGAAGGGAGACGCCCGTGCGGTCGCGTGAGTTCCGGGGCCTCGTGCTTGTGATCGCTCTCGCCACGGCGGCCGGCGCGTGTGCCAAGTCCGGCTCCACGGGCGTGGCGGTCAAGGGCGTCGACGCCAACCTCGTCTTCGGCACCAAGCAGCCGCCGCGCAACGCCGCGCCGGCGAACACGCTGACCGACCAGGGCCTCTCTCCGGACTACGCGACCGGCGGTGTCGCCCTGCCCAGCCAGTCGTTCACGTCGACCAAGAAGACGATCCGAACGGCGCCGAGTTTGCCCAAGACGCCATGCCCCGACGCAACGCTGAATGCGTTCCCGTCCGAGGCGGCGCCGCTCGACGTGCCCAACGATCGGCGCCCGGCAGTGGGTGCCTACCGCTGGAAGCGCTCCGGGAGCGTGACCATCAACAAGATCAAGCTTCCCGTCTCCGGGTTCGAGCAGCACCTCGTGCGCAACGTCAAGGAACTGGGCGCGTCGACCAACACGGCCGCCGTTCCCGGCTCGGCCGCCAGCAAGGGCGTGATCTTCAGCTACGAGACCGTGCAGCCCGACGCCAGCGGCAACGTCGTCGTGACCACGTGGCAGGTCGACACCAGCGCCACCCAGAGCACGGTCAACGAAGGCCTGAAGACGCCCGTGGTCAACGAGGGTTCGCCCGAGCGGGGTCTCGTCATCAAGAAGATCCAGGTCTTCAACGCCAAAGGCGACCCGGTATCGACCTTCGCGCCCCTGACCGGCCTGCTCATGCTGCCCCTCCCCGTGCAGCAGGGTCTCAACTTCCAGTCGGTCGCCATCGACCCGGCCTCCGGTGAGGAGGCGACGTTCAGCGGCACGGTGCTGCCCCGCCAGCGGGTGGACGCGTGCGGCGAGATCATCGAGGGCTGGCAGGTGCAGGGCTCGCAGACCTTCAGCAACAGCGCCACCACCCGCACCGAAGAGATCCTCGTCGCGACGCAGCTCGGCGGCCTGGTGATATCCGACAAGGTGCAGCAGGCCGAGCCCACCGGTACGAACGCCATCGACACCCTCATCACCATCGGGCAGCAGAAGCCCGACCCCCTGCCGACCTCGTGAACCCCCTCGCCCGCCTTCTTCCGACGAATCCGCGCGGCCGCACTGCGGTGTGGTCGATCCTCGCGTTCGCAGGGCTGGCGATCTACACGCAGCTGGTGCTGCCGGGGGCAGCTGGCGGCGGGCGGGGCACGCCGATGGGGATCGTGTTCCGCGGCTTGGTCGTGGGTGCCCTGAATGCGTTGGTGGCGGCGGGCATCGTCCTCATCTACCGCACCCACCGGGTCATCAACTTCGCCCAGACCGCCGTCGGCGCGACCGGCGGTGAGCTCACGTTCCAGCTCCTCCAGCTCAAGCACGCGCCCCTGTGGTTGGCGTTCCCGCTCGGCGTGATGCTGGCGGCGGCGGTCGGGCTGCTGTTCGAGCTCGTGGTGGTGAAGCGGTTCTTCAACTCAGCCCGTCTCACCTTGACGGTCGCCACCATCGCCATCGGCGACCTTCTCCAGGTGTTGTCGGGCCGCTTGGTGAACCACTTCCCGTTCTTCCCGCGCGACCGTTCGATCCAGGCGGAGCTCGGTCTGACCAGCTTGCGCAACCTGCTGCCGTTCTCGGGCTGGAGCTTCAAGGTGGGGGGCTTCAGTCTCAGGTTCGGGTTCGCCGACGTGTTCGCCCTCGAAGTGACGGTCGTCGCGCTCCTCCTCCTCGCGGCGTTCTTCCGCTTCACTCGCGCCGGCGTCGCCGTGCGGGCCATGGCGGAGAACTCGGAGCGGGCAACCCTGCTCGGTATCAGCGTCGGCAAGCTGTCGTCGCTCGTGTGGATCATCGCCGGGGCGCTCGGTGGCGTCGGTGTCATCCTCACGGGCCTCGTCATCACGCCCGGCGCCGCTTCCGGCTTCGCGCCCGGCGTGTTGCTCCCCGCGCTGGCCGCCGCGGTCATCGCCCGGATGCGCAGCCTGCCCATCGCCGTGTCGGCCGCCGTCGCCATCTCGATCGTGAGCGCGGCCACCGCGTTCAGCCTGCGCAGCGACGTGCCCCTGATTCAGGTCGGCCTGTTCGTGGTGGTCGCGGTCGGCCTCCTGTTGCAGCGCCGGTCGGAACGGCGGTCCGAGCGCGGCGCCATCACCAACTGGGAGGCCGTCGAAGAGCAGCGGGCGGTTCCGAAGGAACTGCGAGGGATTTCGTCGGTGCGGTACACGCGGTGGACCGTCTACGCCCTCGCCCTCCTGCTCCTCTTCGGTTACCCGTTCGTGTTCTCGACCGGGCTCCAGGTGCTGGGCGCCGTCATCGCCATCAACGCCATCGTCGGCATGTCGCTCGTCGTGCTCACTGGGTGGGCCGGGCAAGTGAGCCTCGGGCAGTTCGGCTTCGCGTCGATCGGCGCGGTCGTGGCCGGCGCGCTGTCCTCGCGGGTCGGGCTCCCGTTCCTGGTGTCAGTGCCCCTCGGCGCCATCGCCGCCGGCGCCATCGCATTGGTGGTCGGCATCCCCGCCCTCCGCATCCGGGGCCTGTTCCTCGCCATCGTGACGTTCGCCTTCGCCATCGCCGCGTCGGCGACCCTGTTCCAGGACCGGTACTTCGGCTGGTTGCTGCCCCAGCAGGTGAAGCGGCCGCAGCTGTTCTTCCTCAACTTCGAGGACGACCGCAGCATGTACTTCCTGTGCGTCGCCGGGTTGGTGTTGACGGTTGTCGTGGTGACGAACCTGCGTCGCAGCCGCTTCGGCCGGGTGTTGATCGCGGCGCGCGAGAACGAGGCCAACCTGCAGTCGTTCGGCGTGAGCGCGGTGCGGGCCAAGCTCTCGGCCTTCGCCGTGTCGGGCTTGATCGCCGGCCTGGGCGGCGCGCTCCTCGCCTTCGAGCTCCGCGGCGTGAGCGTGCAGTCGTTCCCGCCCGAACGCTCGGTGGAGGTGTTCCTGTTCGTCGTGCTGGGCGGCGTCACGTCGATGGGGGGCGTGGCCCTCGGGGCCATCTACTACGCGCTGGTCTCGTACTTCTTCCCGACCAACTTCGTCTTCCAGTCGCTGCGCCCGTTCCTCACCATCTTCGTGCTGTGGATTTCCCCGGGTGGGCTGGTGGCGCTCATCAACCGGGTGCGTGACGCGGCGTTGCGCATCATCGCCCAGCGTCGCCAGATCATCGTCCCCAGCCTCTTCGCCGATTACGACCCGAATGTGCTGGAGAAGCAGCTGATCCCGCTGTCGGAGCCGCTCGACGCGGCTGGCCTGGCCGCCTTGTCGGACGACGAGCGTTTCGCCATGGAGTCCGAGTTGTACGCGCGGGGCGCGGCCTTCGACAGGCGCGCCACCCGTGAGGAAGGCTCCGCGCTCCAGGCGGCCGCCGCAGCCACGAGAGAGGTTGGGTCGTGACCGCAACCGAGACCCCGACCCCGTCCGAGAAACGGGGCGGCCGACTGCGCGGCGTGTTCCGGGACGCCGGGAACTGGCGTGAGTTGCGGCGCTCGCCCTACGGGTTGGTGCCCGCCGGGCTCATCGGCGGCTTGATCTTCTTCGAGGTCCTCGACAACCGCGTGTTCGACTACGGCGGGCCCGAGATCGCCAAATCCCTGGGGATCAGCATCGGCCAGATCATCACGGTGATCGTGACCGTCGGCCTCTTCCTTCCGATCGTTGCGCTGTTCATTGGCTGGTACGCCGACCGGCATCCTCGTCTCCCCGTTGTGTGGGCGGGCGCGATCGTGAGCGGCATTGCCGCCATGCTCGGTTCGCTGGCTCGGCCGGGTGCCTTCACGCTTGGCTCTGCCCGGGTGAGCGACAACGTGTTCGACGAGGGCAGTCAAGTCCCGCGTTATTCGCTTCTGGCTGACTACTACCCGCCCGAAGTCCGAGGGAAGGCGTTCTCGGTCGTGGGCGGCCTGAGCCGATTCGGGGATGTGATCGCGCCGCTCCTGATCGGCGCCACGATCATCTACTGGGGCTGGCGGCCCGCCTTCGTCGTGTTCGGCGCCGCCATTGTGCTGATGGGCGTCGTCATCGCAGTACGGCTGCGAGAGCCCGTGCGGGGCTACATGGAGCGCCGCGCTGTCGGGCTCGAGGACGACATCGCCCGCGTTGAGGACGAGCCCCAGTCGTTCGGTGAGGCCTGGCGCACCGTCTGGGGCGTGCGCACGCTGCGCCGCTTGTTCATCGCCGACATGTTCACGGGCATCGCCGACGTGTTCGGTGTGTTCTTCATCTTCTTCCTCTCCGAGCGCTACGGCCTGAGTGCGCTGCAGCGAGGTTTTGTGCTGCTGCCGGCCACGCTCACCGGCCTGCTCGGCTACTACCTGGGCGGCGGGCTGATCGACACGCTCACGCGGCGCAACCCGGGTCAGGTCCTCACCCTGCGCGGCATCCTGCAGACCATCTCGGCGCTCGCCATCCTCGTACTGGCGCTGCAGCCGCCGTTGGCAGTCGTCGTCGTGTTCCAAGCGGTCGGCGTGTTCGGCCTGTCGCTGACGGGACCGGCGACGAACGTCATCTACGCGCAGGTGATCCCCGCCTCGATCCGTACCCAAGGCCTGCAGGTGTTCGGGCTCACGACGATCTTCTCGACGATCATCTTCTTCCCGGTCTGGCAGCAGATCCAGAGCCGGTTCGGCTACCCGTGGTTCTTCGCCACCATGGTGCCGATTTTGCTCATCGGCGCACTCGTGGCCGCCACCGCGGGCGCGTTCTTCGGCTTCGACATGCGGTCGGCCATGGCCGCGACGGCCGCCAACGAGGAATGGCGGCGGGCCAAGCGGTCGGGCAAGGGGAAGCTGCTCGTGTGCCGCGACGTCGACGTCGAGTACGACGGCGTGCAGGTGCTGTTCGGCGTCGACTTCGACGTGGACGAGGGCCAGATCATCGCCCTGCTCGGCACCAACGGCGCGGGCAAGTCCACGCTGCTCCGCGCCATCGGTGGCATCCAGGAGGCGTCGTCTGGCGCGGTCGTGTTCGACGGGCGCGACATCACCCACATGCCGCCGCACGAGATCGCCCACCGCGGTGTGATCACCATGCCCGGTGGGCGGGGTGTGTTCCCCGAGCTGACGGTCCGAGAGAACATATTGCTGGGCACCTGGATGTTGCAGGTCGACGGCGGCGGGACGGAGGCGGCCGAGGAGCGGCTGCAGGAGGTGCTGGCCATCTTCCCGGCGCTCGCGCAGCGGGCCGACGCGTTGGCCGGCGACCTTTCCGGTGGTGAGCAGCAGCAGCTTTCGCTGGCGCAAGCGTTCCTTGCCAAGCCCAAGCTGCTGATGATCGATGAGCTCTCACTGGGTCTGTCGCCGGCCGTCGTCGGGCAGCTGCTCGAGGTCGTGCGCCGCATCCATGCGCAGGGCGTCACGATCATCATCGTCGAGCAGTCGGTGAACGTCGCCCTCAACCTCGCGCAGAAGGCGATCTTCATGGAGAAGGGTGAAGTCAGGTTCTACGGCGACACCGCCGAGCTGCTGCGCCGTCCCGACATCCTGCGGGCCGTGTACGTCAAGGGCACCGGCGCGACCCTCACCGACGGCGCCACGCGCGGCACTGCCGCGCAGCGCCGGGCGCTCGAGCAGTCGTCCGACGCCCGGCCTGTGCTGCAGGTGCAGGACATCGTCAAGCGCTACGGCGGCGTCAACGCCCTCGACGGCGTGAGTCTTGACCTGCGCGAGGGCGAGGTACTCGGCCTCATCGGGCCCAATGGGTCGGGCAAGACGACCTTGTTCGACGTCATCAGCGGCTTCCAGCCCGCCGACGGCGGTGCTGTGGTCTACGAGGGCGTCGACATCTCGTCGCTGGGTGCCGAGGAGCGAGCGCGGCGCGGTTTGGTGCGGCGCTTCCAGGACGCCCGGCTGTTCCCCTCGCTCACCGTGTTCGAGACCCTGCTGGTGTCGCTGGAGCAGCGCATGGAGGTCCGTAGCGCCTTCCTGTCCGCCCTACAGATGCCGCAGGCGCGGCGCGCTGAGCGGCGGGTGCGGCTGCAGGCCGAGCGCCTGATCGAACTGCTCGACCTCGGCTCGTACCGCGACAAGTTCGTCAAGGAGCTGTCGACGGGTCTGCGGCGCATCGTCGACCTGGCGTGCGTGCTGGCGACGGAGCCGAAGGTGCTGTTGCTCGACGAGCCATCTTCCGGCATCGCCCAAGCCGAGGCCGAGAGCCTGGGGCCCTTGCTGGGCCGCATCCGGTTCGAGACGGGCTGCAGCATCCTCATCATCGAGCACGACATGCCGCTCATCTCGGCGGTCGCCGACGAGCTGATCGCGCTCGAGCAGGGCCTCGTCGTCGTCAGGGGTCTGCCTGACGTCGTGCTCAACGACGAGCGCGTCATCGAGGCGTACCTCGGTGGCAGTGAGAAATCGATTCGACGTTCCGGGAGCTTGGTGTGATGTCTCGCAAGGTGGTTGTCCTCGTCGCGGTGGTGCTGTTGGCCGGCCTCGCCGGCGCCTGCGGCGGCAACAACAAGGTCGGCAGCAAGTCGTTGGTCAACTTCAAGGACCAGGCCCAGCAGCGGCTGGGCGCCACCACGACCACCGTCGCCACCACCGCCACCACCGCGGCGGGGGGCGGCGGTCACCTCGGGATCGGTGCGGTCACGACCACCACCGCTGCGCCGCGGGCGACAACCACCGCGCCGCCGGCCCAGGCGTTCGAGATCGAGATCAACGGCGACAACTCGGGCACGACGCAGTTCGACCCGCCCGCCGCCCGCGTCTACGCGGGCACGACCGTGAAGTTCACCAACAAGGACACGGTGGCGCGGTCGGTGGAGGCCGACAACGGCGGTTTCAACTCGGGCCCGATCGCCCCGAACGCGTCGTGGTCGTACAAGGCGTCGGCGCCGGGCCAGTTCAACTACCACGACGGCACGCGCCCCTACGCGGTGGGCAGCTTGGAGGTCGTCAACCGGTGAGGCGCGCGTCCGCGCTGGCGCTGGCTCTGGCCATCGCCGTTGCGATGGGGGGTTGCGGTAGCTCCGGAGGCGGCCGCTCGTCCGCGCCCAAGATCGGCTCGCTGCCGGCCGACGCCGTACCGTCGAAGGTGCTCGACCTGACCGTCGCCCAGGAGGACGTGCACGACGCCCTGAGCCAGGTCACCCGCACCTACCTCGACGCCACGTCGATCTACAGCTTCCGCTCGGCCGACCTCTTGCAGGCGACGCTGCAACTGAGCCGCTTCCTGGCCTCGGCGCGGTATCAGTCGACGAAGTTCCAGCAGACGCTCGTCGCCCAGATCGGCAGCACGTCGCCCACCCAGGTGCGCGTCGGAGACCGCACCGTCTACCTGACGGCGGGCAATCAGCAGCGCATCGCCGTGTGGTTCCGAGGCCGGTACATGTTCGTGCTTGCAACTCGTGAGGACTTCTCGCAACCGCGGACGCTGCTGCGCGATCTGCTCCAGGTGCAGCCGGCATGACGCGGCGAGTCCTCCTCGGCGTCGTGG